>CALCCG010000185.1 GCA_937899785.1 uncultured Erythrobacter sp.
AGCGCTATATCACCAACGCGCCGCACGCCGATGTCGCGCTGATCATGGCGCGCACCGAAAAAGAGGCTCTGCCCAAAAACGCGCATGTGAGCGCCTTCCTTGTGCCGATGGACAGCCCGGGTGTGTCGACCGGATCGCCCGACAAGAAGATGGGCCAGGAAGGCAGCCATATCTCGGACGTGATGCTCGACGATGTGAAGGTGCCGGGCGATGCTCTGCTGGGTGGAGAGACGGGCAAGGGCTTCCGCTTTGCGATGCAGAGCCTCGACAATGGCCGTATCTCGGTGGGCGCGACCGCGACGGGTTACGCTCGGCGAGCGCTCAATTCGGCAATCCGCTACGCCAATGAGCGCAAGGCGTTTGGCGAACCGATCGCGCGCTTTCAGCTGATACAGGCGATGCTGGCCGACAGCGAGACTGAGATCTACGCCGCCGAATGCATGATGAAGGATGTGACCGCGCGGGCTGACGCGGGCGAGAACATCCTCGTCAAAGCCGCCGCCTTCAAGGTCTTCGCCTCCGAGATGTGCGGACGCGTCGTTGACCGTGTGGTCCAGATCTATGGCGGGGCGGGCTATCTCGCCGAATACGAAGCCGAACGCTATTTCCGCGACGCACGGATCTACCGCATTTACGAAGGCACAACGCAGATCCTGCAACTCCAGATCGCCAAGCACATGCTGCGCGAATGGGAAGCCGCCAACGGCTGATTCTTTTGCGCGCTATCCCGGGTGGACCGTCCTCAAGCAGCGAAGCGGTAGGACAGAAAAGACGCGGAGGGCGCGGGTGGCTAGGGCAAAGCTCAGACGGATGTCTGAGCGCACGCAACAAGGACTCTGAATGTACCAATTGTTGAACGACCTCTCGATCATCGAGGTCTCCAGCTTTGTCGCCTCGCCCACGGCCGGGCTTTATTGCGCGCAGATGGGCGCGGAAGTGATCCGTGTTGATCACAAGGCGGGCGGGCTCGACTACGATCGCTTTATGCTGACCGAAGAGGGCCGCTCGCTGTCCTGGGAGAACCTGAACCGGGCCAAGAAATCGGTCGCGCTCGACCTGCGCAGCGGCGAGGGGCGCGAATTGTGCGTGGAGCTGGCCGCAAAGACGGGCCAGTGCATCACCAACCTGCCCGAAAAGAGCTTTCTCAGCCACGCCGCAATGCAAGCGCAGCGCGAAGATATGGTGAGCGTGCGGATCATGGGCTGGCATGATGGGCGCCAAGCGATGGACTTCACTGTCAACGCCGCCTCGGGCTATCCGCTGATGACGGGGCCTGAGGAGTGGGACGCGGAAACCGCCCCGCCGATAAGCCAGCCACTGCCCGCCTGGGACTTTATCACCGGGGCCTACACCGCCTTTGCGCTGATGACCGCGCTGCACAACCGCACGGTCACGGGCCAAGGCACCGAATTGCGCGTGCCGCTCGGCGATGTCGCGATTGGCACTATGGCCAACTCGGGCACCATGGCCGAAATGCTCTATCGCGGCGGCAATCGCGAACGGCTCGGCAACGCGATCTGGGGGGCGTTCGGGCGCGACTTTCAGGCGAAGGACGGCACCCGCTTCATGATCGCCGCGCTGACGCCCAAGCAGTGGGACGGCCTTGTTGCGGCTTTCGACATGGCGGAGCCGATCGCTGCGCTGGAGCAGCAGCTTGGGGTGGATTTCAGCGCCGGAGACCGCCCGCGCTTTGAAAACCGCGCGCCGCTGTTCGACCTGTTTCAAAGCGCCGCCGAGCAGCACGATTACGCCGATCTTGCCGCGCGCATGGCCGCGCACGGATGCACGTTTGAGCGCTACCGCTCGCATTACGAAGCGTCGCTTGATCCAGTGCTGGTGGCGGACAACCCGCTGTTTGGCCCCTCACCCGCAAACCCCTCAGGGCTCGAATACCCCGCGACGCGCTCTTTCGCGAACCTGCCCGCGCAAGTGGCGGGTGACCCTGCGCCGGCGCCCTTCCTGGGCCAACACTCAGAAGAGGTGCTGGCGGAAAGGCTGGGGCTCTCTTCCGGCGCGATTGCCAAACTGATCGACGCTGGCACCGTCGCTCTCTCCGATGAAAACGCCGATTATTCGCACCGATAAGGGAACGCCATCATGACACGCCGCGCCGCCATCTGCACTCCGCTTCGCACGCCCGTTGGCAAGTTTCTGGGAGGCCTCTCGAGCCTCAACGCAGGCGAATTGGGGGCGGTGATCTTGAAATCGCTGATCCAGCGTTCGGGCATCGACCCTGCGCGCGTCGACGATGTCGTCTTCTCGCAAGGCTATGGCAACGCCGAAGCGCCTGCGATTGGCCGATGGAGCTGGCTGGCAGCGGGCTTGCCTATCGAAGTGCCCGGCTACCAGCTCGATCGCCGCTGCGGCTCCGGGCTGCTTGCGGTCGCTAACGCAGCGATGATGGTCGAGACCGGCATGGCCGATGTGGTGGTCGCGGGCGGGTGCGAGAGCATGTCCAATGTTGAGCACTACACTTTGCAAGGGCGCGGCGGCGCGCGGATGGGCGACATCACGCTCTATGATAGGCTGTCGCGTGGGCGCTTGATGAGCCAGCCGATCGAGCGCTTTGGCGTGATCACCGGCATGATCGAGACCGCGGACAATCTTGCGAAAGACTACAGCATCACCCGCGAAGAGGCTGACGCCTACGCCGTGCGCTCGCACCAGAACGCGGCGCGCGCCTGGGAGGAAGGCAAGTTCGACGCGCAGCTCGTGCCGGTAGATGTCCCCCAGCGGCGCGGCGATCCGGTGACCTTTGCCAAAGATGAAGGCTATCGCGCGGACGCGTCGATGGAGACACTCGGCAAACTGCGCGCGATTGATGGCAAGCGCGACCCTGAGGCTATCGTCACCGCCGGTAACGCCAGCCAGCAGAACGACGCGGCCGCGGCCTGCCTTGTCGTCGCCGAAGAGAAACTCGAAGAATTAGGCCTTGAACCGATGCTGTGGTTTGGCGGCTGGTCAGCGGCGGGGTGCGATCCCTCGCGCATGGGCATCGGCCCGGTCCCGGCGGTTGAGCGTCTGTTTGAGCGGCGCGGATACAGCTGGGACGATGTCGACCTGGTCGAATTGAACGAAGCCTTCGCGCCGCAAGTACTCGCCGTGCTCAAGGGCTGGGGCTGGAGCGCGGATGACAGCCGCCGCGACATCCTCAACGTCAACGGTTCGGGCATTTCGCTGGGCCATCCGATCGGGGCCACCGGCATCCGCATCCTCGCCGACATGGCCTATGAGATGGAGCGCCGCGGCGCGCGCTACGGGCTGGAGACGATGTGCGTGGGCGGCGGACAGGGCATGGCCGCGATGTTTGAGCGCGCAGCCTGATGAGCGAGTTCGACGCCTGGATCGGTCGCGAGATGCACGCCACCGACCGGCTCGATGAAGGGCTTGCAGCGCGTTGGCTGGCGACGTTTGATCGCGACATGCCTGAGCCTGCGATCATGCCCCAGGGCATCCACTTCGCTTTGTGCCCACCCCAAGCGCCAAGCTACAGACTGGGTGAAGACGGCCATCCGGAGCGCGACCGGACCGGTGCCGGCTTTCTCCCGCCTTTTCCCATGCCCCGCCGTATGTGGGCCTCAAGCGCCATGGAATTCCTGGCGCCTCTCGCGGTGGGCTCCGCCATCGAGCGCACCAGCCGCGTGGCGTCGATCCGCGAAAAGGAAGGCGGCTCGGGTAAGCTCGCCTTTGTAAATGTCGAGCATGAGACGCACGCCGACGGCGCGCTGTGCGTGCGCGAGACGCAAACTTTGGTCTATCGCGACGCCGCCCCACCCAACGCACCGCTGAGCCCGCCAGAGCGAGGCGACGGGTGGTTCGATTTTACAAAATGGGACGCGATGATAACGCTCACTCCGGATCCGCGTCTGTTGTTCCGCTATTCCGCGCTGACCTTCAACACGCATCGCATCCACTATGACGCGCCCTATGCCCGGGGCGTAGAGCGCTATCGCGGGCTGGTGGTCCATGGGCCGCTCACCGCAAGCTTGATGCTGCAACTCGCCGCGCGTGAGCTGGGCGCGAACACGGTGCAGCGCTTTGAATTTCGCGGAGTCTCCCCAGCGATAGCGGACGAGAAGCTGCACATCGCCTTACGCAAGGATGACGAGGGCTACGCCTTGGGCGCGTTTGCCGAGGACGCGCGTGAGGTGATGACGGCCAAGGCCACCACCTAACCCTTTGGCGGTCGCCCCCGGCGCGGATGTGCGCTTTGCCCCGCCTCGATCCCTCGTGCGGACAACGCCTCACGCAAGAGCATCTCGATCTGCGCGTTCGCGGAACGCAGCTCCGCCCCGGCGAGCCGCTCAATCGCGGCGTGGACCGCCGGATCGAGACGGAGCGCGAAGGCCTTTTTGGCCGGGGGTCTTGCGGGTGCAGCCATCGCTGCCTCCTGGTGCGGTGAGGTTTACTGGTAAAGCGTTCCGGCGTTAACGACAGGCTGCGCTTCGCGATCGCCGCACAGCACCACCATCAGGTTCGAGACCATCGCCGCGCGGCGTTCATTGTCGAGTTCGACCACGCCATCCCATGACAGTTTGCTGAGCGCGTCTTCCACCATGCCCACAGCGCCCAGGACCACCTTCTTGCGCGCCGCAATCACGGCGTCAGCTTGCTGGCGGCGCAGCATCGCGCCAGCGATTTCGGGGGCGTAAGCGAGGTGGGTGAGACCCGCTTCGTCGACGATGATGCCAGACACTCTGAGCCGCTCGTTCAATTCCTCGCGCAGCTCGGTGTTGACCACGTCCGCGCTGCCGCGCAGCGTCACCTTGTCCTCTTCGCTCATGTCGTCATACGGATAGCGCGACCCCACGGTGCGCAGCCCCGCTTCGATCTGGATGTTCACGAATTCCTCGTAATTCTCGACGTCGAACACGGCCTGTGCGGTGTCCGCGACCCGCCACACGACGTTGCAGGCGATCTCGATCGGGTTGCCGCGCAGATCGTTGATCTTGACCTTGTCGGAATGGATGTTGTGGGCGCGCACGCTCACTTTCTTCTTACTCATCCACGGCCAGATCCACTGCAGACCCTCTTTGCGCACCGTCCCGCGATATTCTCCAAAGAGAGTGATGACGACGGCCTGGTTGGGCTGGATCATGAAAAAGCCCACAGCGATCATAATGAACGCCGCCACGCTGAGAATCAGGAACGGAATACCGATTACCGGGCCCAGCGCAACGCCACCGCCCGACCCAAAGAAGACCGGCACAAACACAAGGATCGCCACCAGGATGGCGAGCATGACATAGCCGTTATAGGCCGATCCCGCGCGTTCCTGGCTGGTGGCAATAACGCGATTGGTGTCACTCATAATCGAATCTCCCCTGATATAAATATAATATCATCTTTATATCAGAAGAGGTGTTTTGTCCAGATAGATCGCCTCCCCGCTAGATCGGGTAATCCTTGATCGGCTGCATCGCCGCATAGCTTTCGGGCTTTGGCGCGCGGCCCAGATCGGGAAATTCTATCGCAGGCGGCTCGACATGCGTGTCGGGCAAGCGATCGAGCAGGTCGCGGATCAAGGTGAGTCGCCCACGCTTTTGATCGTTGAAATCGACCAGCGTCCACGGGGCGTAAGGCGTGTGCGTTGCCGCCAGCATCGCCTCGCGCGCTTCGGTGTAGGCGTCGTATTGCTCGCGCGCGGCGAGATCGATGGGGGAGAGTTTCCAACGCTTCAACGGATCATCGAGCCGCTCGCGCAGGCGCTCTTCCTGGTTTTCCTGATCGGTGGTGAGCCAATATTTGAACAAGAGGATGCCATCATCGGTGAGCAGCTTTTCAAACACGGGCGCCTGATCCAGAAACCGCTCAACCTGCGCGTCATTGGCAAAGCCCATCACCCTCTCAACACCCGGGCGATTGTACCAGCTGCGGTCGAACAGAACGATCTCACCCGCGTGCGGCAGGTGCTGGATATAGCGCTGGAAGTACCACTGGCTTTGCTCATCCTCAGTCGGCTTACCGAGCGCCACGGTGCGGCATTGGCGGGGGTTCAACTTGTCGCGCACGGCCCGGATCGCGCCGCCCTTGCCGGCTGTGTCGCGGCCTTCGAACACCACCACAATCCGCGCGCCCGTGGTCCGCGCCCAGCGCGCCATGCCCACCAGTTCTTCGGTCATCGGTTCGAGGAGCGTGCGATAGTCTTTGCCTTTAAGCGCCATACGGGTTCTCTTTTTTGCCTTGTGCCCGGCTGAAGCTAGCCGCAAAGTGGCGGCCATGGCCACTCTTGCTGATCTGGACACCGATTACGCCGCCTTGCCCGATCTGCCGGACGGCGTCTTTACCGCGCCGCTGGTGCGTCCGGCGCATGTCGGGGAGGATTGGGTGGCGCCCTCGCAAACGGTCTATTCGAACGAACAGCACGCGATCTGGGACGATCTGTTCGCGCGCCAGATGGAGATTTTGCCCGGCCGCGCCGCCTCGGCGTTTCTTAAAGGGCTGGAAAAGCTCGACCTTGGCCAAGGCGGCGTTCCCGATTTTAGCGCGATGTCAGAGGAACTGGGCGCGCTCACCGGGTGGAGCGTGGTGCCCGTGCCAATGCTGATCCCCGATCACGTCTTCTTCTGGCATCTGGCGAACCGACGTTTCCCGGCCGGCAATTTCATCCGCACGCGTGAGACGTTTGACTATATCCAGGAACCCGACGTGTTTCACGACGTGTTCGGTCATGTGCCGATGCTGACCGACCCGGTGTTCGCCGATTACATGCAGGAATATGGCCGCGCCGGTTGGAAGGCGATGCGCTACAACCGGCTGAAGGCGCTGGGCTCGCTTTATTGGTACACGGTCGAATTCGGCCTTATCGAGGAAGCGGACGGGATAAAGGCCTATGGCGCGGGTATCTTGTCAGGCCCGACCGAGGCGGTCTTTGCGGTCGAAGCGAAGAGCCCCAATCGCATCATGCTCAACGTCGATCGGGTGATGCGCACCGATTACGTGATCAGCGATCTCCAGCCGACCTATTTCGTTATCGAGAGCTTTGAAGACCTTTACCGCCAGACGGTGGAGCGGGACTTTGACCGGCTCTATCGCAATCTTCCCGCCGGTTTTACCTACGCCAACAGCGCGGTGATCGATGTCGACTATGTCGTCAGCCGAGGCACGCAGGAATACCATTTGCGCGGCGGGGCGAGCAGTCAGACGGCGCCCGTTTGATCGTCTTTTCTTGGGCGGATGACGGCAAAGTAATAGATCACAAGCGCCAGTATCGCGCCCCCGGCGCCCGCGCTCAACCCCAGCGCCGTCAGGCCGCCAAGCATGGATCCGCCGTTGAACACAAAGCCAAAGAGGACAGCGGCCACAAGGCCCAGACCGATCTGGCTGAGAATCGCGGAAGGCGCGTCGGTGCGCGCCAGAACCGAGCTGAACCAGCCGAGGCTCATGCCGAGAATTATCAGAACAAAAATCGCCATTGTTGGTCCGTTGGAAGAGACGGGTGCGCCGCGTTCCATCAACCCTCCTGTCGCGCGGTGGTTCCGCCGCAACAGCGCGTAAGGGGCGCTTTAGAAGAAGTACAGCAGCGCCGCGCCCATCGCCACACGATACAGGACAAACACCAGCATCGAGGCGCGCTTGAGGAAATTCATCAAAAACGCCATCGTCAAAAAGGCCGCCACGAAGGTCAATCCTCCTGCGATCAGCGCGTCAAAGGCGAGATCCACGCCGGCTTCAAAGATCTCAGGAACGATCAACACCCCCGCGCCCGCGACCGCGGGGATTGAAAGCAAGAAGCTGAACCGCGCGGCCTCGACCCGTTTGTAGCCCAGCGCGCGCGCTGCCGTCATTGTGACGCCCGAACGGCTGGTCCCCGGAATGATCGCCAGCGCCTGCGCGAGGCCGACGAGGAGCCCATCGCGCCAGCTCATATCCTCAAACACTTTCTCTTCGCGCCCGAGCCAATCGGCGAGGCCCAGCAGGATGCCATAGGCGATGAGGTTACAGGCGATGAGGTCGGTAAACCGGATCGAGCCCATCAGGTCGCCATCGACAATGGTGATGCCAAAGACGCTGGTTGCGATGCCGTTGAACACACCCAGCTTAATCGACAGGCCAAAGGCCACAGCCGGGATAGTGCCCAGGACAATCCACCAGAACAACCGCCGTTCCGCCGGGGCGCCCGGCGCCTTGGCGCCGATCCCGACGCTGGCAAACCCTCCCCGCGCGAGCACCAGCACATCCTTGAAGAAATAGACGATGATCGCGAGCAGCGATCCGACATGCACCGCAACGTCAATAAGCGGGCCCTGATCGGCAAAGCCGGTGAAGAACGAGATCAGAATGAGGTGCCCGGACGAGGAGATCGGCAGGAATTCGGTGATCCCCTGGACGACCGCGATGATGAGCAGCTGAAGGAAGGTCATGTCCCGCGCTCCATGGCAGGGGCGCAGGCCAAGTCAATTGATTGTTCGGGTGCGGATGGCGGTGGCGGCGTGCGCTCCAGACAACGCTGTCACCAAATCCGCACGCGTTCCTCGGGCGGCAGGTACAAAGCGTGCTCTTCGGTCACGCCAAAGGCCTCATACCATTCGTCGAGATTGCGCACGACGCCGTTGACGCGGAATTCTTCCGGGCTGTGGCTGTCGGTGCGCAGACGGTTGCGGTAATTGGCCTCACGCTGGGTGGAGCGCCAGACCTGAGCCCAAGCGAGAAAGAAGCGCTGATCGCCGGTCAGGCCATCGATCACCGGCACATCCTGGCCCTTGGTCGCGATCTTGTAAGCGCGGTAGGCCAGGCTCAGCCCACCCAGATCGCCGATATTCTCACCCAGGGTCAGTCGGCCGTTCACGCAGGTTTCGCCTTCGTCGAACGGGCAATAGGCGTTGTACTGCGCGACCAAAGCGTCGCCAAGCGTGTCAAACGCGGCGCGGTCTTCATCTGTCCACCAATTGCGCAGCTTGCCAGTCGCGTCGTATTTGGAGCCCTGATCGTCAAAGCCGTGGCCGATCTCGTGCCCGATAACCCCGCCAATCGCCCCGTAATTGACAGCGGGATCGGCGTTAAGGCCAAAGAAGGGCGGCTGCAGGATCGCGGCCGGAAAGACGATCTCGTTCTTGGTAGGATTGTAGTAGGCGTTGACGGTCTGCGGCAGCATGAACCACTCGGTCCGGTCAATCGGCTGGCCCAGCTTGGCAACGCTGTCGGCCAGGCCCCAGGCGCTCGCCGCGATGGAGTTTTCCAGCGGGCTGTCTCCCACTTCTAACCCTTCATAGACCTCAAGGTTCGGGCGGTAGCCGATCTTGGGGTCGAAGCTGGCAAGCTTTTCGAGCGCCTGCTTCTTCGTGTCCGCGCCCATCCAATCCAAGGAGTCAATGCTCTCGCCCACCGCGAGGCGGAGATTGGCGACAATGTCATCCATCGCCGCTTTGCTTTCGGGCGGAAAATAGCGTTCGACGTAGGACTTGCCGAGCAGCTCGCCCAGCGCTCCTTCGGTCGCACGGATGGCGCGTTTCCAGCGTGGACGCTGTTCGGGCGTGCCGCGCAGGGTTTTGCCGTAAAAGCCAAAGCGCGCCGCATCAAACCGCGTCGGCAGGACCGAGGCGTTGTTCGAAAGGAAGGATTTGATCGACCAGGCCTGCCAGGTCGCTAACGGGACCTCGTTCAAAAGCTCTATCATGCCGGGAAGACCCTTGCCGATCTGCGCCAGTGTCTCTTCGGAAAGGCCCAGCGCTTCAATCTCTTCGTCGGTCGGCGGCATCAGGCTGACGACATAGATGGGCGAGGCATCAAGGCCGATCTTGGCGAGCATCTCACCGGCGGGGAAATCGCCCGCCATCGCATCGATATCGTCGGCGGACAGCGCGTTATAGGTCAGATCACGGTTACGGCGCACGGTGCGCGCCCAGCTGATCTCACGCGCGATCCGCTCTTCCAGAGCGTAGACGGCAACGGTCGCGCCAGCGGGGTCTTCATAGCCCGCTTCGGTGAACAGGAAGGTGAGGTAATCGCGATACGCGGCCTGGATCGTCTGACCCTTTTCGCTGTCATCAAGATAATAATCGCGGTCCGGAAGGCCGAGCCCGCCAAAGCCCAAATAGGAGACATAGCGGTCGGGCTGCTTAGCATCGACATTGACGAAGCCGCCCAGCGGGCTGGGATAGCCCGGTGTTGCCCACAGCGAGGCGAGCTCGGCCATCGACCCCGCGCCCGCCATCGCGTCGATAAAGGGCTGCGCCGGAGCCAGGTCGGCGGCGTCAATAGCGTCGGTGTCGAGAAAAGCGTTATGGACCGCCACCAGCCTAGTCTCATCCGCGGAGAGGTCGGCCGGGTCCTTAGCCACCAGCTCATCCATCAACGTTTTCACATCACTCGTCGACTTTTCGCCCAGAAGGGTAAACGCGCCAAAACGGCTGAACTCGGAAGGCAGCGGGTTGGCATCGAGCCAGTCCTGATTGACATAGCCGAAGAAATCATCGCCCGGCGCAATCGTGCTGGAAAGCAGAGCGGGATCGACGCCCCATTCGCCGAAGCTCATCGTTGGCGTCGCGACCGGTTCGGCGGTGCCTTCATCCAGCGCTTCGAGCAGAGCCTCGATCGCTTGCCCGGGGGCCTCTTCCCCAAGATCCGCGTGGTCGTGCACCTGCGGCTGGGCGGCCGCTCCGCTGGCGTACGCGCCGGAAACAGCGAGGACAGCAGCGGAGGCCAGCAAAGGTGCGTTGAAAGAGCGGGTGGAGCGGATCATAGAGCGGTCCCTGACTGTATCGTGATCGAAAGCGGTAAAATGTTCTAGCGCCACCAATCCACGAGCGAGGTCATTGGTCCCGCGATCGCAGCGGTTCGTAGAAATTTCCCGCCAATGATATAATGTTACGCAGCTTGATCGGTCGCGAATTGCAGCGATGCAAGCCGCGCGTAGAGCCCGCCCGCCTGCGCAAGCTCCGCATGCGTGCCCTGCTCAACGATCCGACCCTCTTCCAGCACGATGATCCGGTCGGCGGCCCGAACGGTGGCGAGCCGATGCGCAATCACAAGCGTCGTGCGGTTCTTCATCAGCGCGTCGAGCGCTTGCTGCACCAATTGTTCGCTTTCCGCATCAAGCGCGCTCGTCGCCTCGTCGAGCAGCAGGATCGGCGCGTCGCGAAGGAGCGCGCGGGCGATCGCGACGCGCTGTTGCTGGCCGCCCGACAATTGCGCGCCGCCTTCGCCCAGATAGGTGTCGAGCCCTTGCGGCAGGTCGCGCAGGAAGCGCTCGGCGTTAGCCGCTCGCGCAGCGTCCCAGATCTGATCCTCGTTCGCGTGCCATTGGCCATAACGCAGATTGTCGCGCGCGTTGGCGCTGAACAGCACACCGTCCTGCGGCACCAGCGCAAGGCGATCGCGAATATCAGCGGGATCAGCTTGGGGAAGCGGCACTCCGTCCAGCCGAATGGTGCCCGCTTGCGGATCGTAAAAGCGTTCGACCAGCTGGAAGATGGTCGACTTGCCCGCGCCGGAAGGACCGACGATCGCCACGGTCTCGCCCGGTTCGATCTCGAGACTGAAATTCTCAAGCGCCGCGACCTCGGGCCGAGCCGGGTAACGAAAGGTGACGTTGCGGAAGGAAAGTCCGCCGCGCGCGGGGTGAGGCAGACGTTCGGGACGCGCAGGGGCCTCAATCTCGGGCTCAGCGGCGAGCAACTCGGCCAGCCGGCTCGCCGCGCCCGCGCCGCGAAGCAATTCGCCATAGACTTCGGACAAAGCCTGAAACGAGCCCGCGACCAGGGCCGCGCCAAAGATAAAGGCGAGGATCGTACCGCCCGTGATATCGCCAGACGCCACGCGCTCTGCACCGCGCCACAGCAACAGCACCACCGATCCAAAGATCGCAGCGATCAGCATCGATGTCATCGCGGCCCGCAAAATGATCCGGCGGCGCGCGGTGTCAAAAGTCTGCTGGACCGCGTCGGCAAACCGATCCGCTTCGCGCGATTGCTGGTTGAAGCTCTGAACGATCTTCATCGCGCCCAGCACTTCGCTCACCAAAGCGCCGACATCGGCCACGCGATCCTGACTGTCGCGCGAGATGATCCGGATGCGGCGACCAAAGAAGATGATCGGCAAACCGATGGCGGGAATGCCCAGGATCAGCCAGATCGTGAGGTCGGGCAACAGCCAAAACAGGTAAATCATCCCGCCCAAGCCCATAAAGGCGTTGCGCAAGGCGATCGAAACCGTGGTCGCCACCACGGTTTCGATGATCGCGGTGTCAGCGGTCATGCGGCTCGAAATTTCGCGGGGGCTGTTCTTCTCGTAAAAGCCGGGCGACAGACGCATCAGATTGCGGTGGACCTTGGTGCGGATGTCGGCGACCACGCGCTCCCCGATCCAGCTTACGAAGTAGAACCGCGCCGCCGTGCCTATCGAGAGCACAGCAACCAGCAACAGAAGGTAATGAAAGCCACTGTCAATATCGGGGGCGCCCCCATCGACCGCGCCGAATCCGCGATCCACGATCATCTTGGCGGCCGGCGCCAGAGCGAGCGTGGCGGCCGCGGTGACCATCAGCGCGAGGAAGGCGAGGATCACCTGGCGCGGATATTTTGCCGCTTCGCGATAGATCATTGTTAGTGGGGCGAGCGAACGCGACGCGGGAGCGTCTTCCGTATCGCCTTGCGCTAGCGCAGGGTCAGCTTCGCCGAGATCGCTTTGAGCCAAAGCGTCTTGCGGAGTCTCATTCGGCTCTTCAGGGGAAAGGTGGGCCACATCGCCAGTCATACGGCCCACGATCTAGTCCCGATCTCCCGCAATTTCACGTGTAAAAAGCGCACAGTTTGCGCGGCTGTGCCAATGTGACCGATATTGTGCATTGCACAATTGGTTGCGAACGGCCATCTACCCCCTTGCAAAGGGCTCTTAAAGGACCCGGTGCTAGATCGGGCTGAGCCAGCGGGATGGGCGCAGCGCATACGTGTTTCCTGGCCGGGGGATCGAGAGCCGGGGAGCGCGCGAATGGACGCCTCGCCCAGACATATGGCGAGGAAGAAGAGGGAACGCGGCCCATGCTTTATCAAGCCTATGAATTGCAGCGCAGCTGGCTCAACTCCGTGAGCTCGGTCGCCTCGATCAGTTCTGAAATGCTCAGCAATCCGGCTAACCCGGTTGGACGGCTGGGCTTTGGTTCGATGGCAGCGAACGCGCTCGACGTGCTTGCCCACGCCACCGCCGCCTATTCCAAGCCCGCTTTTGGCATCACCGAGATCGAGGTCGACGGCGAATTGCATCCGGTCGAAGAGGCGGTGGTTGTCAACCGCCCGTTCGGCGATCTCAAACGCTTTCGCCACACTGGCCTTCCTGAAACTTCACCGCGCCTGCTGATTGTCGCGCCGATGAGCGGTCACTACGCGACGCTTTTGCGCGGCACGGTCGAGCGGATGCTGCAGAGCTGCATCGTCTACATCACCGATTGGGCCGATGCCAAAATGGTGCCCCTGCACGAAGGGCATTTCGATCTGGATGATTATATCGACTACCTGATCGACTTTCTTGAGCAAGTTCACCTCGAAGGCGCCAACAAAGGAGGCAAACGCCCGCATATGATGGCGGTGTGCCAGCCCAGCGTGCCCGCTTTTGCTACGACCGCGCTGCTCAACCAGAACGGCTCGCCCGCAAGCCCGGAAACGCTGACCATGATGGGCGGCCCGATCGACACGCGCGAAAGCCCGACCAGCGTCAACAACCACGCTATGGAGCGCCCGATCGAGTGGTTCCGGCAAAGCGTGATCGCCAAGGTTCCGATGAATTATCGCGGCGCCGGGCGGCGGGTCTATCCCGGCTTTATGCAGCTTTCCGCGTTCATGAGCATGAACCTGCAAAACCACATGATGAGCCACTATGAGATGTTCAAGCACCTCACCACCGGCAATGAGGAAGGCGCGCAGGCGACCAAGGATTTCTACGACGAATACCGCGCGGTGTGCGACATGACGGCGGAATTCTACCTCCAGACGGTCGAGGAAGTGTTCCAGAAACACTCCATCCCCAACGGCACGTTCAAGCATCGCGGCGAAGTGGTCGATCTTACAGGAATCACGCACACCGCGCTGCTCGCGATCGAAGGCGAGCGCGACGATATCTCAGGGCTGGGCCAGACCAAGGCCGCGCTCAAACTCGCGACCGGCCTGCCCGAGGCGAAGAAGCGCTATTACATGGCCGAAGACGCCGGGCATTACGGCATCTTCAACGGCAGCAAATGGCGCAACAAGGTTGCGCCCGTGGTTGAGGAATTCATCGCGAAGCACGGCTGAAACGCCCGGCTTGAGCGGCGCCGAGCGCGGCTCTGCGCCTGGGCGGGATACGCTCCGATTTGCTTTTTACGCAATTGCGAGGCATTATCAACTTAGGCCCACTATCGGGGCCCGCAGGGGGAAGGCATCGCATGACCGCCATAAAGACACACCAGACCAAGTCTTCTCCAAAGTCCCAACGCGCGATCATTTTTACCGGGCTTATGATCTTTGCGATGGGGCAGACGATCCTGTTCGCGCTGCTTGGCCCGGCCGCGCGCGACATCGGTTTTGCCGAATGGCAGGTGGGCGCGATCATCTCTACCTCCGCGGTGGTGTTCGTGCTGATCTCCCCGGTGTGGGGCACGCTGGCGGATCGCTGGGGGCGCAAGAACGTGATCGTCAGCGGGCTGGCCTCCTACGCGCTGGCCACTCTGCTGTTCGCCTGGCTCTTGAGCCTTGGCCTTGCCGGCGTTCTTGTAGGCGGCGCGGCGTTTGCGTCGCTGATCGGTGCGCGGCTGCTCTATTCGCTTGGCTCGGGCGGAATTCAGCCAGCCGCGGTCGCCATGATGGCGGATCTGACATCGAAAGCGGACCGGTCCGCCGGGGTCGCCGCCGTGGGCGCGGCGTTTGGCCTGGGCACCGTTCTGGGCCCGGGAGTGGCCAGCCTGCTGGTGGATTTCGGACTGCTTATCCCGCTGCTCACCGCAGCGGCGGGCGCCTTTGTCATCGCGCTGCTGGCGGCCGTCTTTGTCGAGGATCCGCCGCGCCGCGACCAGGCCGAAGACGCTAACGAGGACGCCAAGCCAGACCTTCTGGCCCTCGCGCCGTTTCTTGCGCTGGGCACCGGGACCTTTGTTGCCATTTCGGCGATCCAGCAGACGATGTCGTTCTTCATTCAGGATTTCACCGGGACCGACGCGATCGCGGCGACCAAGCTGGCGGGCAACGCCTTCGTGGTGCTGGCTGTGGCCACTCTGGTCGTTCAGGCGGGCGTGGTGCAAACGCTTAAGCCCGCGCCGTCGATCATGCTGGGCTACGGCCTGCCCATCGCTACGCTCGGCATTGTGACCATGGCGCTCGCGCCCAGCTACGCGATCATTCTGGTGGGCTTTGGGATTATGGGCGCCGGGTTTGGCTTGGTCCAGCCGGGCATCAGCGCGATCGTCTCGCTCGCCACAGGAGCCGAGGCGCAAGGCAACGCGGCGGGCTATGTGCAGGCCGCGATGGCCGGCGGCTTTGTGATCGGACCGATCGCGGGCACCTCTCTCTACGCCCTTTCGCCCAAAGCGCCCCTAATGCTCGCCATCGCGTGTTGCGTGGGCTGTTACGCGCTCTTTGGCTGGGCTGTGCGCGGGCGAAAGCGGGTCGAACCCTCCGAAACACCCACGCCGTGAGCCTCACCGGGCGTTAGGCGAGAAAATCCAAGCACCCAGCCTCGCCTAACACCGGGTCGATGATCGCCCTCGTCTCCGTCGGCAAGGCCGCGTACCGCCCGCGCAGGTCCGCAAGACATTTGAGCTGGTATTTGAAGACGCCCTGTTCGTAAGGCAGGCCGTCCACTTCAATGCGGAACGTCGCCTCACCCGCCTCAGCCGCCGCCGCGTTGGCGAGCAGGAACGGGACGTAGACCCGGCCCGCCTCGGCCAGGATAGCCCGCGCCGCTGGTTTGAGATCGGCGCCCGGCGCGTGCCATGCGCCCTCAATCCCGGACGGGTCATCAACGTGCAGCAGCCAGCGATAGGTGTAAGGGTAATCGGCCCGCATCATCGCTTGCGCGGTCGGATCGACACCAAGCTGCGAGAGCTGTCCATACAGACCGAACTCCGCCAGCGAAGGCCGGGTGCCGAACAGCCAGTGCTCGTTCACAACATGCGCTTCGAGCGCATCCAGGATGCGCCGAGTCGACGCCTCGATCAACGGGAAGTTTTCATGCGTGCACCCGACCAGCGCCATGCGGCCCACTTGCCGCTCACGAAACTGGGTCGAAAACGTGTCCATCTGGTCGATCCCCCCGCCCTTGAACGCGTCAAAAGCAAGCCATTCGCTCATCTGTTTCTGATCGACCTCTTCGAGCCAGCGATAGCCGAACATCGCTTTGGTCACCCATTCATCGGCGAAGTCCTCGATCACATGCGCGAGAAAAGCCATCGCTGCGTCTTCGGGCACGATCGAGCGCTCTGTGTGGCGCTCTTCCAGCGTGTAGATCAGCGGGGTCGTGTCGTTGGCGAGTTCGCCGTCGGGAAATTCGAGCACAGGGATGACCGGCGCCTTGAGCTTGGCGCTCAAACTGTGCGCGATGGCGCCGTGCGACCAGATATGGGTGATCCGGCGATAGCGCAGGATCGCGCGCAGCTTCATCGAATAGGGTGAGCCAAGGCTGCCATAAAGCGTGTACATATTCTCTCCCGCGCAGTTAATAGATTCTATTAGCGCGCCTTATGCAGCCTTGCCCGGGCAGCGACAAGCCACAGCCGCACCGTGCGTTAGCGTTTGAACCAGAGCGCCTGCGCCTCTAATCCATGGGCCATGAGCGACCGTCTTTCAAACAGCCGTTTTGACCAGAACCGTTTCATGAGGCGCTTTGGCCTGACAACCCCGATTGCGCTGGCGCCGATGGCGGCGGCCTCGGGCGGGGAACTGGCGGCTGCATCGGCCAAAGCGGGCGCCTTGGGGCTGATCGGCGGGGGCTATGGCGAGCTCGACTGGACGCAGGAGCAACACTCCATCGCCGCCCAGGCGCTCTCGACCGATCCGCAAGCCTCCGCGCGACTAGGCTGCGGTTTCATCACCTGGAAGATGGCGCAGGATCGCTCCGCACTTGATTTCGTGTTGGAGCGCGAGACTCCGCCCACCGCGCTGATGCTGTCTTTCGGCGATCCTACGCTCTTTGCACGCGATATCACCGCGCGTGGCATCCCGCTGATCTGCCAGATTCAGACCATGGCGCAGCTTCCTCAGGCGGTGGACGCAGGCGCGAGCGTGATTGTCGCGCAAGGCGCGGAAGCGGGTGGGCACGGGATGAACGCGTTTGACGGGCGCAGCACCTTCACCTTTGTCCCCGAAATCGCTGATTGGCTCGCCGCGAATGCGCCGCATGTCGACTTGCTGGCAGCGGGCGGCGTTGCCGATGGCCGGGGTCTGGCCGCGGCGCTGACACTGGGCGCGGGTGGCGCGCTGATTGGCACACGCCTGTGGGCGACGAAGGAATCGCTCGCCGCGGACAAGGCCATCGCAGAGGCCGTGCAGGCCAGCGGCGATGACACAGTGCGCTCGGCGGTGTTTGACGTGCTGCGCGAGAAGAACTGGCCTGAGGAATACGATTTTCGCGCGCTTCGTAACGTGATCCACCGCCAGTGGGAGGACCGGATGCATGAGCTGCGCGCCGACCCCGCGGCCGCGATTGCCGATTACAAAGCGGGCGTTGACGCGCAGGATTTCAGCCGCGCCCATGTCACCGTGGGCGAAGGCGCCGGATTGGTTGGCAACTGCCTTAGCGCGGGCGATGTGATTGCTCAGATCACCGCCGAGGCGCGGTCTTTGCTGGGCTAGGCCCCTGGCCAACGCTCAGCGGGCATGAGGAACAGATCGGTTTCCTTGGGCTTCGCTCCCGCCGCGGTCAGCATCGCGTGGACCTGGCCGCGATGGTGGGTCTGGTGGTTGAAGAAATGGGTGAAGACCACGCCAAGCGGCGCCTTGGCGTTCGCTTCGATCGCGCCGCTATACCATTCGAGCGAGCCTTTAACCGGCCCCGCCTCGTAAGCGTCGCAAAAGCCAATCAAGGTCGTGTCGAGCTCCGCACGCTTTACGACAAGCTCTTCGAAATCATCAACAAATTGCCCGCTTTCAGGGTTCGGCACGTCAGGCGGTTCGCACAGATCAAAGCGCGACAGCCAGATGCGATCGGCCCAGTAAACGTGGCTGAGCGTGCCATGGATCGACTGGAAGAACGCGCCGCGATCCTTGCGCCGCGCGTCCTCACCAAGCCCGGCCGCCGCGTCAAACACACTTTCGTTCTGCCAGCGATTGTAGCGCGCCATGGACCGCAAATAGTCGCTGGTGATCACTCCGCTTCCCATCCCTTTCTTGCTCGCAAGCAAAGTACGTCAAGACCGCGATGCGCGCCAGACGAAAGGGGCGCTACGGTTTTTGCGGCCAGGTTGAGCCCAGTCTCTCGGCCTCCTCGCGGTAGAAGTGGCGCAGGCCATCGCTGATAACGCGCGGGGCGACCGTGTAGTGATCCTCGCCCGTGTAAAAACGGCTCTGGATCGTCAGCCCTTCGTAATCGCGCAGGGTCACGGTCTCGACAAAACGCGCCGCGCCGCTGAGTATCCCGCCAGCGTTCAAGAACCACTCATTGCCCTCTTCCCCGCCCGCGCCCACAAACAGATCGGCCTTGAGCGCGGTGTTTTGGGCCGCGAACTCGCGTTCCAGCTTGAACACCGCATCATCGGCGTTGGCCATCGCTGGCGAGCCGATGATCATGCGGTCAAACAAGCCGGGCCGGGCGAACAGGGCGTAACCGGCAAACAGCCCGCCCAGAGAATGGCCGTGCAAAATGTGGTCATCAGCAAAGCGGAATTCCTGGCCAAGCGCGGGGCGCAACTCATCGCCCAGAAAGGCGAGGAAGTCGGCCGCGCGGTGCGGATATTCGGGGAAAGGCGCGACGCTGCGAAAAGCCTCGCGGTTAAGGCCGGGCGCAGCGAAACCCTTGCCAGGAGGCGAGAACTCGACAATCCGGCGCCCGACGCCTTGCAAGCCATCCTCGCTCGGGCTGCCCACGCCGATGACGATCATCTCCGGGATCCTATTACCCGCCACCAATAAATCCACCGTCGCCACCGCGCTGCGCGTCATCAGCGGATCGTCAAGCACCCACAGAACGGGGTAGGCACGCTCGGGCTGGACGCGGTAGCTCGCCGGAAGCGCGATGGTGACGGCGTGCGTGTAATCGAACCGCTCGGATTGAACGGCGCGCGTTTCAAGGAGCTCCATATTGGCCCGCGCACCGGGAATGGCGGCCAGCTGCGGATTGGCGTGGGCCACGCCCGCGCTCAGCAGACCAAAGGCGATAAGAACACTCGCAGCCAAGCGGATCATAAACACCTCAATCCAAACCCCGTCCGCTTTTCGTATAGCGCAGCGAGCTTTCGAAAGATGGTGTTGGTCGCGGGCTCAGGTTGTTGATCGAGAGGTTCGGGCTGGCGGGGGTCAAGGGCCAGTGCACGCCGCGATCGGGTCTTCGGGGATGCCAGTTCGAAAGCAAACTGAAAACGGGCGAATCCCCGGAGGAACCCGCCCGCTTCGGAAATCAACGCAGATCGAAGCTCATTGAGCTCCGACACCTAAAAAACCTCGAACAGGCCCGCCGCGCCCATGCCGCCGCCGACGCACATCGTGGTGACGACGTACTTGGCGCCGCGACGCTTGCCTTCGATCAGCGAGTGGCCAACGCAGCGCGCGCCGGTCATGCCATAAGGGTGGCCGATCGAGATTGAGCCGCCATTGACGTTCAACAGTTCATTGGGGATGCCGAGCTTGTCGCGGCAGTAGAGGACCTGCACCGCAAAGGCTTCGTTGAGCTCCCACAGGCCGATATCGTCCATGGTGAGCCCGTTGCGCTCAAGCAGTTTGGGGATCGCGAAGACGGGCCCGATGCCCATCTCATCGGGCTCGGTGCCAGCCACCGCCATGCCGACATAGCGGCCCAGCGGCTCCAGACCCTTCTTCTCAGCCAGCTTGGCTTCCATTACGACGCTGGCGGACGAGCCGTCCGAAAGCTGCGAGGCGTTGCCCGCGGTGATGAACTTGTCCGGACCCATGACCGGGTTGAGGCTGGCGAGCCCTTCGAGCGTGGTCTGCGGACGGTTGCCCTCATCCTTCTCGATGGTGACTTCCTTCTGGCTGATCTCGCCGGTTTCCTTGTCCTTCACCATCATAGTGGTGGTGACCGGAACGATCTCGTCGTCGAACTTGCCGGCCTGCTGAGCGGCGGCGGTGCGCTGCTGCGAGGAGAGCGCGTATTCGTCCTGCGCTTCGCGGCTGACATTGTAGCGCACGGCCACGGTCTCAGCGGTGTCGAGCATCGACATGTAAACCGCCTTGTGCATCGCCATCAGCGAGGGATCGGGCTGGATGCGCATTTCAGCGGTCTGGACGAGGCTGATCGATTCCTGACCACCGCCCACGACGATGTCCATATTGTCGACCATGATCTGCTTGGCCGCCGTGGCGATCGCCATCATTCCGCTTGAGCACTGACGGTCGATCGACTGGCCCGACACCGTCACCGGAGCGCCGCCGCGCAGCGCGACTTGGCGACCGATATTGCCGGCTTGCGCGCCCTGCTGGAGCGCGCTGCCCCACACGACATCGTCGATTTCAGCGGGGTCGATACCGGCGCGCTCAACCGCCGGCGTGAACGAAGCGGCGCCAAGCGTTGCGCCCATAGTGGCGTTGAACCCGCCGCGATAGGCTTTGCCGATCGGGGTGCGGGCGGTGGAGACGATGACGGCTTCACGTGTCATGGGATGTCCTTTTCAAATTGATACGATCCGAAAGGCCTTGGGGAGCGGCCTTGATTGTTAGGTTCATTCAAGCGCGTGTGCGCGCTCAAACGAAGTACTGGGTGATCCACTCGCAGATCAGAGCGGGCTTGTCCTCGCCTTCGATCTCCATCGTGATCTCTGCGGTCTGCTGCCACTGACCAGGACGCTTCTCGATCATTTCGACAAGCTTCCAGTGGCCGCGAATGCGCTTGCCCACCCGAACCGGCGCGATGAAGCGGGTTTTGTTGCCGCCATAATTGACGCCCATCTTCACGCCATCGATCCGGGGCATGTCGCTGTTGGCGCCAAGATAGGGGATCATCGAAAGCGTCATGAAGCCGTGGACGATGGTTCCGCCGAACGGGGTCATCTTGGCGGCTTCTTCATCGATGTGAATAAACTGGTGGTCACCGGTCGCGTCTGCGAACATGTTGACCTTGTCCTGGGTCATCTCGATCCATTCGCTGGTGCCAAGGTTTTCGCCGACTTTCGCGGCCAATTCCTGCGGGGTCATATGGGTCATCCTCCTCGTCTGGTGCCATGCTTTCGGGCTAATTGGAGGTCGGTTTGGCGGCATAACGCGCCGTTCGCAAGCCTTTGGTGTGCGAAAGGGGGCGAGGGCCCGGTCGCCCTAGCGTCAGGCGACGCGCGGCGCGCGCGGCTGGCGCGAATTGAGCCACCGCTGGGCGGGTTTTTCAAACCCGACATAAAGAATCGCCGCCCCCGCCTGCACCGCGAGGCAAAAGCCAATCAGTCCCATCCAGCCCACCTGCAAATCCGGCCCGACAAAGGCGATCTTGAACAGGATGAACGCGAAGAAGTGCATCAGATAGGTCGCGTAGCTCGTCTCTCCAATCCAGAGCATGATCGGCGCGGAGAGCGCTCTGGCCAACGGGCCGGTGTCGAGCGCGCAGGCCATCAGGATGGCGGCAAAGCTGGCCGGGACAAACAGCGTTTCGGGCAGGCCCAGCGCTATCCCGGCAAGCGCAAGGCCAAGACCGCCCAGCGCCCAGAGCGGCGGCCCCACAGCGATCCGCTCCGCGCTTTGCCACAGCCGCGCCAAGACCAGCCCGGCGGCGAATTCCAACACACAGCGCAGCAGCCCGGTGCGGGCGATATCGGCGCCCAGGCTGGTCTCATCCATCGTCGCAAAGACCGCCCCCAGCCCTCCCAAAAGGGCCAACAAGACCGCCAGGAGGACGGCCGGCCCCAACCGCTGCCACGGCACCGCCATAACCAGCACGGGGAACAGCAGATAGGCCGCAAATTCGGTGCTGATCGACCAAGCGGGGTGGTTCCAGGTGAGCTCAGATGTCAGGCCCCAGTTCTGCATCAAAAGCACATGGAGCGGCAATTCATGCAGTGGGTAGCCTTCGATGGGCCGTCCCGTGGCCGCCAACAGCGCGACAAAGACCACAAACCCGCTCAGCATCAGCGCGTGAAGCGGCCAAACCCGCGCAAAGCGCTTCCACAGGAATGGCAGCGCCTGGCGCGCGCCGTCTTGGGCGAAACGCTCGCCATAGTTCAGCCACATCACAAAGCCCGAGAGCAGGAAGAAGAAGTCGACCGCGAGATAGCCGCGCGCGAACACATCGATCACTCCCGTCGGCAGCAGATCCGTCAGGCTGAGGCGGATGTGGTAGAAAACCACGAACCAGGCAGCGAGACCGCGAAGCCCGGTGAGCGCGTTAAGCTGGGCTCGCGGGGTCCCAACCGACCCAGCCGGCTCTCCCGCGCCGGGATGGGACTTCGGCGCCGGAGATGCGGGTGGAGATCCGGGCTTAGGTGTGATCGTGGCCATCTTACGAGGCTGCACCCGTTGCCGCGCCCGCCACAGGCACTTCACCGCCGCTTTGGCCGCGTTTGGGGCGACGGTCGCGCCGTGAGTCGACGCCCTCTTTCGCGCGCACCGCATCGATCCGTTGGCAATAGGAATGCAAGCCGATCTGGAGACCGATAATCATCAGCACGACCGGCTGATAGGCAATCCCCTGAAACAGCGCGCCGACCAAATAGATGCAACTGGCCAGTTGCAACGCGGTGGCCATGGGCGCGATCCACGCTTCGTCTTCGCCAAGGCCGCCCTGGCGTTCCGCCGCTTTTTCCCGCTTGCGCCAGCGCGCGCCGATCCGCTCCATCTGCCACAGACCCAGCGCGTGGAGCGTCAGCCACAGGATAAGCCCCGGCCAGCCCTGCTCGCCCAGCACCTCGAAAATCGAAGAATGGTAGGCGCGCGCTTCGTCGATAACCTGGCGCAGCTGAACCGTGGTGGTGTTGCCGCTTTCCTGTTTGATCGGCATTTCATAGGCGAAGCTGTTGCCTCTATAAGCGTCAAAACCGCCACCGAGCGGGTTTTCAGAGGCGTAGTCGATCGTCCATTTCCACACCGCCACCCGGGTCGAAGCGCTCTCATCCCCGCCGGGCTCGGCAATGGTAGCCATGCGTTCGTAATAGCTCTGCGGCAGAAACGGCAGCGCGGCGAGGCCGAGCGATGCGGCGCCGACGATAAACAGCATGCGCCGTTTGGAATAGCGCAGCAGCAAGACGCCCAAGGCCGCGATGCACAAAAGGCCGGTGCGCGCTTCGGTGCCCACCGGGATCAGCAGGCAGGCAAAGATCAGCGCGACCCCGAACAGGCTGACCGTCCAATGCGGCTTGAAGATCGTCCCATAGCGCGTGAACCACCAGATCAGCGGCGTCAGCGCGATCACCACTGTCGCCAGCGTCGAGCTTTCGTAAATGCCGCTGTTTTCGTCGACAAAAAAGTTGAGATTGCCGTAGCCGCCCCCGCCCAGAACGATCTTCATCCCCGTCGCGATCACGATCATGCCCACCGCCAGCACCAGCGTCAGCGCCAGGGCTTCGAGCCGCGCGCGCGATGTCAGCGTGAAGGGCAGGAAGATCGCAAACAGGAGCGCCTTCCACACCCATTCCCACTTTGTTTGGGCCTCCACCGGGAAATCGGCGTTACCAGTTGTCCAGAAGCAATAGGCAAGCAGCAGAGCGAGGATGATCTGGCGCGCCGAGACGCTGAAATACTCCTTGCGATCGAGCAGCACATAGCCGCCAAACGCGGCGAGGAACGCAATCATCGAGATTTGCAGGTTCTGGATCAGCCCCCAGGCGATGCGCTGCGGCGCGAGGATATCGATATAGACATAGAGCAGCACCCACATAAATGGGCGCCGCACCCCCAGCAGCAGGATAAAGCCCACAAAGGCGAGGAGCACCAAGCCCAGCATCAGCCCGCCGCGTCCTCGTCGGGTGCGCGGCGGCGAGCGCGGGCCCGGTCTTGCCGACGAGCGCGCGCGCTTTGGCGCAAACGATCAAGCAGCGGGTCCACGTCCAGACCATCGCGCATCACCAGGCGCAAAAAGGCTAGGGCGAGAAGGCCGTGGCCGATGGAAAGGGCGATGTAATCGATCATGATCAAACGGCGTCGTAAAAGCGCGGACCTGCGGTGCATAAAGCAGCCCAGTTGACGCGCCGTTAAGCACAACCGCGCTATCGCTGAGCGCGATGACCCGCGTTCTGCACGTCCTTGACCATTCCCTGCCGCTGCACAGCGGCTACACTTTCCGCACCCGCGCTATTCTGAAAGCGCAGGAAGCCGCTGGGCTCGACGTGCGCGCGATCACCGGACAGCGCCACGAAACCGAGATCGAAGAGAGGTCGGCTCCGGGGGCTGTCGAAACCGTTGAGGGCCTAACCTTTCACCGCACCGCCGGCGTGCCCAGCGGGCCGATTCTGCTCAGCGAGTTTCGCGAAATGGGCGCCCTGACCCGTTCGATCCAGACCCTCGCGCGCGACTGGCGGCCCGATCTGATCCATGCCCATTCGCCCGCTTTGTGCGGCGGCGCGGCGCTGCAGGCGGCGCGCGCGCTGGGCGTGCCGTTCGTCTATGAGATCCGCGCCTTCTGGGAGGACGCGGCCGTCGGCAACAAGACCGGGCGCGAAGGCTCGCTCGTCTACCGGCTTACCCGCGCGCTTGAGACGCAGGTCGCCAAGCGCGCCGATGCGCTGTTCACGATCTGCGATGGTCTGCGCGGCGATCTGATCGCGCGCGGTCTTGATCCGGCCAAAATTGACGTCATGCCCAACGGGGTGGATCTCTCGCTGTTCGGCGATCCGCCGCCACGCGACGCGGCGCTGGGTGAAGCGCTGGGGATCGCTCCGGGCGCCCCTGTGATCGGCTATATTGGCAGCTTTTACGACTATGAGGGCGTGGATGATCTGATCGCGGCGATGCCTCTCTTGCGGCAGACGCATCCGGACGCGCGGCTTGTGATCGTCGGCGCGGGGGAGATGGACGCCGACTGGCGCGCCGCCGCCGCCGCTTTGCCCGATCCCGAGGCGGTGATCTTCACAGGACGCGTCCCCCACGCCGAGGTCGCACGCTATTATTCGCTGATCGATGTTCTGGCCTATCCGCGCAAAGCCTCGCGCCTCACCGATCTGGTCACGCCTCTAAAGCCGCTCGAAGCGATGGCTCAGCGGCGTATCGTCGCCGCGTCCCATGTCGGCGGGCATCGCGAACTGATCGAAGACGGCGTCACTGGCGCCTTGTTTGAACCCGATAACCCCGCCGCCTGCGCCGCCACGCTTGCGCGATTGCTGGACGCGCGCGAGGGCTGGGAAGCGCTGCGCGAGGCGGGGGTGGCCCGCGTGCGCGAACGCCATGACTGGGCGCGCAACGCCGAGCGTTATCTTTCCGTTTACCAAGCTCTGTTAACCAATCTTAAGCGCAAAGGTGAGGCGGCTGGCGGGCATGACGGCTCGCGCCCTTCCTCCGCTGGCCCAAGCGCTGAACAGCACAGTTTGCGCGCGTGATCCTTCGCAGCCAGCGCGCCGACACCATCCGCCCGGATCAGGGACAGGCAATAGTGGGACGCCATGGTTATTGAAAAACTGCGGCACAAAGCGCAGCAGGAAGCGGCGGAACAGCGCGCGCAGGAAGAGGCCCGCGCCGCGCGGCGCCGCAAGCGGCGTATGACGCTCGTTTCTCCCGCACTGGCCGCGCACGCGATCTTTGTCCCAGCGCTTGTGCTGTGGGGCGCCGCGCTTGGCGGGCTTAGCGTGCTCGCGCTTTCGAGCGTGACAATCGCGCGCATCACCATGTTTACCGGGTTAGGCTCGTTGGGGTCCTCCGCGCACTATGCGTTTGCGGCACTGGCCGCGACGTTGGGCGGCGTGCTGTCCTTGGCGCTGGCCAAGCTGGTGCAAAGCGCCGTTCGACGCTCGCACGAAGGCGCAGGGTTGGTAAGCATGGCGGGCCGCCGTGTCCGCCCGATCGACCCGGCCTCCGAACTGGGCAGCGCCAGCCTCGACACGCCGATCGAAGAGATGCCCTTTGCGCCCGGCGAAGCGGAAAACGAGCCGGAAGACGAGGTCCCGCCGGGTCTTTATGACACCGATGAGGAACCGCCCGTCACCCAAGCGCCCGTCACCCAGGTGGACGAGCCGTCGGCAGAAGAGCCACTCGAACTCGACGCCGCAAGCGAGATCGGTGAGGATGACGTTCTCGCGCTCGACACACCGCTGGACGCCGAACCGGCGGGCAATGAGGCGCTGCCCGCGCTTGACCTTGGCGCGTTTCACGCGGTGGAAGAGACCGAAAGCGATAACGCCGCCCAACACGAAGGCGAACACCCAGACGCGGGCGAAGCGCCGGAAGGGCGCGACACCGCCGCCGCCCTCCCCGCCCCGCTCCCGGCTCCGCAAACAGGGATCGAAAAGCTGCGCCAGACCGCGCCCAAGGATCTCAGCCTTGTCCAACTCGTCGAACGCTTCGCTGCGGCGCTGCACGATGTCCAGGACCGCGAGCCCAGCGATTTCACCGCCGCCGCCGGGATCCAGGGCCATTCCGACCGCGAAGCCGCGCTGGCCGAGGCGCTCAAGGCGCTGGCTCTGTTCTCGGAACACGGCTTTGCTAAGCCTGACGACGCAAGCGCCAAGCCGCCCCGCCGTTTTGGTTCGTCCTTTAGCGGCCAGTCAAGCAAGCCCAACACGTCGACCATCACCGAGACCGAAAGACAATTGCGCGACGCGCTCGACAAATTGCAGAATCTCAGCGGGGCCGCTTGAATCGGTGCCTAAGCTGCAAAATCCGCAAACAATGGCGGGTTTCGATGTATTCGGCGCAATGCCGTTAAAGCTGACCTAGGTCCACGCGCAACAATACTTCGCATTGTGCGGTTGCAAAATCACTTCCCTCTTGGCAAGGGAGATGGCGAAACCCTCTGGGCGCTTATCCGTTGAAAGCGCAGGAGCGAAGAGCACGCCGTCTGGACACACTGGCGACACCGGCAACGAAGCCGGTTCGCGCACCGCCAGGCCCGGCATCTGACAGGATGGAACGACGCCATGGGATACCCGGTCTCCCAGGGTCTTTACGACCCCGCCAATGAACACGACGCCTGCGGCGTCGGCATGATCGCCCACATCAAGGGCGAGAAAAGCCATGCCATCGTTCAGCAGTCGCTCGAGATTCTGAACCGGATTGACCATCGCGGTGCGGTGGGCGCGGACCCGCTATTGGGCGATGGCGCGGGCATTCTGCTGCAAATCCCCGATCCTCTGCTGCGCAAATGGGCCGACGGGCACGGCCACACCCTGCCCCAGCCGGGCGATTACGCGGTGGCGATGTGCTTCATGCCGCAAGACGAAGCCGCGCGCGCCTTCATCACCGAGCGGTTTGAGACCTTTATCGAGAAGGAGGGCCAGCGCCTGATCGGCTGGCGCGACGTGCCGACCACGCTCGATGGGCTGGGCGATGCGGTGATCGATTCCATGCCGGTGATCCAGATGGCGGTGCTGGCGCGCGGCGCGAGCTGCGCCGATCAGGACGCGTTTGAGCGCAAGCTTCTGGTCATCCGCAAGCAGGTGCAAAACCCGCTTCCCGGCCTTGCCAAAAAGCACGATCTGCCCGGCCTCAACGATCTGTACATGCCGAGCTTTTCGAGCCGGACGATCGTTTATAAGGGCCTGCTCTTATGCGATCAGGTCGCCAGCTTTTACGACGATCTTCGCGATCCCGATTGCGTCTCGGCGCTGGGCCTGGTGCACCAGCGCTTTTCGACCAACACCTTTCCCAGCTGGCGGCTCGCCCACCCCTTCCGCCTGATCGCTCACAATGGTGAGATCAACACCGTGCGCGGCAATGTGAACTGGATGAACGCGCGCCGCCGGACGATGGAAAGCGAGCTGTTGGGCCCGGATCTCGACAAGATCTGGCCGATCATCCCGCACGGGCAATCGGACACGGCGTGCCTGGACAACGCGCTCGAATTGCTTCTGGCGGGGGGATATTCGCTCGCGCACGCCATGATGATGCTGATGCCCGAGGCCTGGGGCGGCAACACGCTGATGGATGAAGGCCGGCGCGCGTTCTACGAATACCACGCCGCTTTGATGGAGCCGTGGGACGGTCCGGCGGCGGTGTGCTTCACCGATGGCCGCCAGATCGGCGCTACGCTTGATCGCAATGGCCTAAGACCAGCGCGCTTCTGCGTGACCAAGGACGATATTGTCTGTCTCGCCTCGGAAAGCGGCGTGCTGCCCTTTGCCGAAGACAACATCACCCGCAAATGGCGCCTGCAACCCGGCAAGATGCTGCTGATCGATCTGGAAAAGGGGCGTATCGTCGAAGACGGTGAGCTCAAGAGCGAGCTGGCTGAGGCCGCTCCCTACGGCGAATGGCTGGAACAGGCGCAGTTCAATCTTGACGATCTCGACCGGGTCGATCCTGAATTTGCCGAGCTGCCGCAGGACGAGAATCAGGAAACCCCCACCCTGTTGGAGGCCCAGCAGGCGTTTGGCTACACGCAGGAAGACGTCTCGAAGTTCCTCGAACCGATGGCGCTCAAGGGGGACGATCCGATTGGGTCAATGGGCACTGACACGCCCATCGCGGTTTTGTCCGACAGGCCGCGCCTGCTTTACGATTACTTCAAGCAAAACTTTGCGCAGGTCACCAACCCACCGATTGATCCGATCCGCGAAGAGCTGGTGATGAGCCTGCTTTCCATGATCGGCCCGCGCCCCAACTTGCTGGGACACGCCGCGGGCACGCATAAGCGGCTTGAGGTCAAGCAGCCAATCCTCACCAATGAAGATCTGGCGAAAATCCGCTCGGTCGAAACGACTTTGGACGGCGCGTTCCGCTGTTCCAACATCGATATGACGTGGGACGCGCAAAGCGGGGTCGAAGGGCTGGAGCTCGCGATCAAGGAAATGTGCTGGGCGGCGACCGACGCCGTGCTGCAGGATCAGAACATCCTTGTGCTGTCGGATCGCAGGCAAGGCCCAGACCGGATCGCCATGCCCGCTTTGCTGGCGACGGCGGCGGTGCACCATCACCTGGTGCGCCAGGGTTTGCGGATGCAAACGGGGCTTGTCGTCGAAACTGGCGAAGCGCGCGAAGTGCACCATTTCTGCGTGCTCGCGGGATACGGCGCCGAAGCGATCAACCCGTATGTGGCGTTTGAGACGATCGAGGAAATCCGCGCGCGCAAGCACCCCGAAACCGCCGCGGCAGACGCCGAGCAGAACTATATCAAGGCGATTGGCAAGGGCATTCGCAAAGTCATGTCGAAGATGGGCATTTCGACCTATCAATCCTATTGCGGCGCGCAGATCTTTGACGCGGTCGGCCTCTCGTCCGAGTTCGTCGACACCTATCTGACCGGCACCGCTACCACGATCGAGGGCATTGGCCTTTCCGAAGTGGGCGAGGAAGCCGTGCGTCGCCACGCGCAGGCCTATGGCGACAACCCTTTGTACAAGGGCATGCTCGATGTCGGCGGTATCTACCAATATCGCCTGCGCGGCGAGGAGCACGCCTGGACGCCGCAAAACGTCGCCCAGCTCCAACACGCGGTGCGCGGTAACAAGGCCGAGACCTATGAGGAATTTGCCCAATCGATCAACGAGCAGTCCGAACGTTTGCTGACGATCCGCGGCCTTATGGAGTTCGTGAAGGCGGACAAACCGCTCTCCATCGATGAGGTTGAACCCGCAAGCGAGATCGTCAAACGTTTCAGCACCGGCGCGATGAGCTTGGGCTCGATCAGCCACGAAGCGCATTCGACCATGGCGCTGGCGATGAACAAGATCGGCGGCCGTTCGAACACCGGCGAAGGCGGCGAAGAGCCGTTCCGTTTCACCCCGCTGGAAAACGGGGATTCGATGCGCAGCCGGATCAAGCAGGTCGCCTCAGGCCGCTTTGGCGTGACGACTGAATACCTCGTCAATTCCGACGATATCCAGATCAAGATGGCGCAAGGGGCCAAGCCGGGCGAAGGCGGCCAGCTGCCCGGCCACAAGGTCGATAAACGCATCGGCGCGGTCCGCCATTCGACGCCGGGCGTGGGGCTGATCTCCCCTCCGCCGCACCACGATATCTACTCGATCGAGGATCTCGCGCAGCTGATCCACGATTTGAAGAACGTCCAGCCCGAAGCGCGCATTTCGGTCAAGCTCGTGTCCGAAGTGGGCGTGGGCACGGTGGCCGCCGGGGTCTCCAAGGCGCGCGCGGACCACGTCACGATCTCTGGCTATGATGGCGGCACAGGCGCGTCCCCGCTGACCTCACTCACCCATGCGGGGAGCCCCTGGGAGATCGGTCTTGCCGAAACCCAGCAGACGCTGCTGCTCAACGATTTGCGCACAAGGATCGCGGTGCAGGTCGATGGCGGGCTGCGCACCGGGCGCGACGTCGCGATCGGCGCGCTTCTGGGCGCGGATGAGTTCGGCTTCTCGACCGCCCCGCTGATCGCCGCTGGGTGCATCATGATGCGCAAGTGCCACTTGAACACCTGCCCTGTCGGTGTCGCCACGCAAGACCCCGAACTGCGCAAGCGCTTCACCGGACAGCCTGAGCACGTGATCAATTACTTCTTCTTCGTCGCCGAAGAGCTGCGCGCGATCATGGCGCAAATGGGCTTTCGCACGATGGACGAGATGGTGGGCCGGGTTGACCGGCTCGACATGAACCGCGTCCATCGCCACTGGAAGGCACGCGGCATCAATCTTGATCGCATTCTCTACAAGCCTGAGCTTCAGGACGGAGCCTCCCTGCGCCAGACCGAAGGCCAGGATCATGGCCTCGACGGCGCGATGGACAACCAACTGATCGTCGACTGTCGCGAAGCCATTGCGGGCAGAAAGCCCGTTCAACTTTCCTACGACATCCGCAACGTCAACCGCACCGTCGGCGCGATGCTATCAGGCGAGGTGGCCAAGGCGCATGGGCATGAAGGCCTGCCGCCGGATTGCATTCGCATCAACCTCACCGGCGTGGCCGGGCAAAGCTTTGGCGCGTGGGTCGCGCATGGGGTGACGCTCGATCTGGTCGGCGACGCCAACGATTATGTCGGCAAAGGCCTTTCCGGAGGCCGTCTGATCGTGCGCCAACCGGAAGCGGCGCAGCGCGCGGCCAACGAAAACATCATCGTTGGCAACACCGTTCTGTACGGCGCGATCGCGGGCGAGGCCTATTTCAACGGCGTGGGCGGTGAGCGCTTTGCGGTGCGCAATTCGGGCGCGATCGCGGTGGTCGAGGGCGCGGGCGATCACGCGTGCGAATATATGACGGGCGGTGTCGTCGTCGTGCTGGGCAAGACGGGCCGCAACTTTGCCGCGGGCATGAGCGGCGGTGTCGCCTATGTCTACGATCCCGACGGCACTTTCTCGCAGCTTGTGAATCACGCGCAGGTCGACCTCGTGCCGATCCGCGCCGAAGCGGACCGTGATGAAGGCACCGGCCGCCCGCGCCAGCGCCCGCGCTCCGTCAACGATTTTGGCATGGGCGACATGTTGTACCACGATGCAGAACGCCTGCGTATCCTGGTCGAGCGGCACCAGCTGCACACGGGCAGCGCGGTTGCGGGAGAGCTGCTCGCGGATTGGGACAACGCTCTTGGCCAATTCACCAAGGTCATGCCGCGCGACTACAAGCGCGCGCTCGAAGCGATGGAGGCCGAACGCCTCGAAGCGGCCAGCGTGGCGGCGGAGTAAAGAGCAAGGACTATGGGCAAAGACACCGGATTTCTCGAATTGGATCGGCGCGAGCGCGACTATCTCGATCCTGCGCAGCGGCTGAACAATTACCGCGAGTTTGTGGTGCAGCCGAGCGATGGCGCGCTGTCGGATCAGGCCTCGCGCTGCATGGATTGCGGCATTCCTTATTGTCACAACGGCTGTCCGGTGAACAACATGATCCCGGACTGGAACCACCTCGTCTATGAAGGCGATTGGAAGAACGCGCTGGACGTCCTGCACAGCACAAACAACTTCCCTGAGTTTACCGGCCGCATCTGCCCCGCCCCCTGCGAGGCGAGCTGCACGCTCAACATCGTTGACCAGCCGGTTACGATCAAATCGATCGAATGCGCGATTATTGACCGGGGCTGGAAGGAAGGCTGGGTCAAACCCCAGATACCCCAGATCAAAACCGGCAAATCGGTTGCGGTCATCGGTTCCGGCCCCGCAGGGCTGGCCTGCGCGCAACAACTCGCGCGCGCGGGTCACTCGGTCACCGTTTTCGAAAAGGCGGACCGGATCGGCGGTTTGCTGCGCTACGGCATTCCTGACTTCAAGATGGAAAAGCACCTCATCAACCGCCGCGCGGTTCAGATGGAGGCCGAAGGAGTCGAGTTTCGCACCAGCAAGGAAGTGGGCGTCGATATCTCGTTCGCCAGCCTCAAAGAGAACTTTGACGCGGTCGTACTTTCGGGCGGTGCGGAAGACGCGCGCCCGCTCGCCATTCCGGGCGCGGAGATGTCGGGCGTACGGCTCGCAATGGAGTTCTTGACGCAGCAGAACAAGCGCAATGCGGGCGACAACGAAGAGCGCGCCGCGCCGCGCGGCAGCCTGCTGGCAACGGGCAAGCATGTCGTCGTGATCGGCGGCGGCGATACGGGCAGCGATTGCGTGGGCACATCGAACCGCCAAGGCGCGGCCTCGGTGACCCAGCTCGAAATCATGCCCAAACCGCCTGAGCATGAGGACAAGGCGATGACCTGGCCCGATTGGCCGGTCAAGCTGCGCACCTCCTCAAGCCATGAGGAAGGCGTGGATCGCGACTGGGCGGTGCTGACCAAGCGCGTCGTCGGCGATGGCGAGATTGTCAACGGCCTTGAATGCGCGCGGGTTGAGTGGGTGGATGGCAAGATGCGCGAGATTGTGGGCAGCGAGTTCACGCTCAAAGCGGATCTGCTTCTGCTGGCGATGGGCTTTGTCGGCCCCAAGAAAAAGGGTCTCCTTGAACAAGCGGGCGTTGCGCTCACGGGGCGCGGCAATGTCGAGGCGGATGAGCAAAGCTACACCACCAGCGAGCCGGGCGTCTTTGCCTGCGGCGACATGCGGCGCGGCCAGAGCCTCGTCGTCTGGGCGATCCGCGAAGGCCGCCAATGCGCCGCCAGCGTCGACGAAGCGCTGATGGGCGCCACCGAACTGCCGCGTTGAATTTGCGCATAAGGCGATCGGGGTCAGTGTCGCGTTCTCGCGCTTTCGATGAAAGACTGCCGGTGCCACGCTACGGCCTGCTTTTGACGGCGATGGGTCTGGACAGAGGGCGTTGGTGACGTTTTGGGATCGGTCTTCTCGTCAGCTCGCCGATACAAGAAAAACCGGAACACCGCTGTGACCAACAGAGCAGAGGCCAAATACTGAAGCAATCCGATAAACGGAGTGGAAAAATCAAACCGGATTCTGGATGAACCTTTCATCCAAACGACGATCATATTGTTCACCAGTTCTAAGACCTTAGCCATAACCGGCACGGCGGCGACGCCCGTTAGGATTGTCACTAAGCCTGTGAATCTCTGAGCGCCAATCGAAACACTGTGTATGTCCTCCTGCAGGCCAGTAAGCTTGGTCTGATTGAAGGTGTAAAACCTTTTGGCGATAAAGCTGTCGAGGTAATCGATCCGGCTGCGCAAAATTGCGATGTTTTCAAAATTGTCGCTCAGGTTGCGCTGGATGAATTCGCGGTAATGTTGATAGCCCTCAATCCGCTCAAAGTGCAGGCTGTCGACCAGACGCCAGTATGTGCGGGCGTAGGATTCGCACCAATCCAGGCGATACCGCAGGCCTCCAGCGACGGGACTTAGGGGCAGAGGGGTCGGATCGGCTTCCGGTGACGGCTCGGCGTTGCTCCTATCGGATCCATCATCAGACCGCTCTTCCTTCGTGTCGCAAGTTTCGCCGGAATGGACCGGTGCGTTGGGATCGCGCAATTGCTCTGTGAAGCGTTCTTCCAAGCCCTCGATCTGGCTCTCTTGGTGGCCATATTGCGCGGCCTCGTCCTGAAGCACGCGCAGTTCATTTTGCACTCGCGCGAGCCGTTCGTATTCGTGCATCGAGGCCAATCGGTACATTCCGATATTGTGCAGCGTGTCGATGATACGGCCGATCTGCCATTCCGCCTGATGCGGGCACACCACCATATAGCCAAGCGGCTGGGTGTAGTCTGGCTTCTTGCCCTCAGCGCCCCCTCCCAAAGGGAACCCGGCCCCGCCAAGCGAAGAGACGTAAAGCGCGCGGCGCCGATTGATCAGCGTCAGGCAGTACTCCCTGTCATTGGAAATCGGCTGGGCGTCTTCCGGCCATTTCGTGCTGTCATTCGACACGATCGGGTTCACGTCTTCCACGATCCGCTGCGTGGCACGCAAAACATTGTCGAGATGGCGCCGCTTGAATTTCAGCTTCGACTGCACCCTTCGAATAATGTCCTGATCAGGCGTCTTCGAAAAAAAGAGGGGTGTGTTTGCGAGATCCCACTTCTCCGGGCGCCGTGGCAACTGATCCAAAGACAAGCCAAAGGAATGGCCGATAAAATCCGCAAAACGCAGCGCCTTATCGTCGACACAAGCAATCCCTGTCTGAGGGTCTGTCTTTTCCAATGCGCGAAAGATCTTGCCCTGAATCGTATGGAGGTTGCGCGAAATCGCGAGCGAAAGATCACTCATTTGAGCACCGTTATCGGGCTCTGGCTTGGTCCTCGTATTGGGATGAATTCGCGGACCGGGGCTTAGCCTGCATCCTTGCGCCTCAAACAAGGCCTGCTGATACTCAGCGTTCATGTCCCAGGTAAGGAAACTGAGAATGTCTCCAAGATCCTGGATCGGGAAGGTCTCACGGTCCTCAATCGGATCGAGCGGATACTGACTGCGCTTTCCATGAAATTCAGTGTAGTCAATAATCAGTTTTCTTGACCAGAATTCCTCATACACCTCAAAACCGATGGTAATCCGGACAATTCCACGACTCAGTTTGAATTTGTACTTTTGCGAATAGGATTCGCCCGGTTCAATTATATTTATGTCTTCAGGCAGTTCACTTTCGTCGTTGATATGTTCCTTTGGTGTTTCAACTCCGGGCGAATCAGCTTTTATCCAGCCTTCGATTGTCGAATTTGCATCTCTCCTCGTACGTGCAAAGACCTCCGCAATTTTCGTATGCCAATCGTCGTCATCCAGCCCTTGCTGCTTAAAATAGGCGCGGTGCCAGATAATCGCGGGGTGGCCAATTTTGACCAAGCGCTTCTTGTGCAAATGCCCATTAAGCGTCTCGGGCAAACGGTCTGCATCCATCAAAGCGCTCCTGGAAGTGGAGAAGAAGACTATAAATGTGTCGATCTAAACGGTGACCGACACAGTGATTTTGTTGCCTTAGACAGATTACTTCAATCCTTTACAACTCAAACTGTGTCAGGACTGGTAGAAGTTCGCCAATTCATTGTGCAGTTCACCTTTCTTGTCTTTCCTGCACGATTACCGTTCGTTACAAAGGCCGTTGGAGACAGTCGCAATTTGGTCAGACCTCATACGTCCGCAGGCGGCCGCCCGATGCGGCGACGTGGGGGAGGTTTTGCGCTTTTCTGAGTATCAAACGGGCTGACGCGTAAGGTCCGTTTTTGCGCATTCGGATTGTGTAAGCTGTGTCTCCTACACGGGCGGCGGCGAGGTTAGGCTCGGTTAGCCAGCACAAAGGCCAGTGCGCGCGTGTTTTCAGGTGCTTATCCCCGAAATTCACTGAGGATTGCGGGGCGCTTGGGCGGGTTTGCCTTGCCATTGCCCCCCTTTTCGGGCGATCCTTGCCTTGAAGGTTGAGGAAGCCTGTTCGGCGCTGGCGCCGTGCGACTTTGCGTCCATGCAGACGCGAGGCCCGGAGCCGCAACAAGGGAAAGCGTGGCGCGCCCGGGCGGCGGTCGCCGCGAGATCGACGTATGCGAAGAACCACACGCGCTGTCACCGTACAGTTTGCCGCCTTGGGCGCTCTGGCGCTGAGCGTTCCGGCCGCCGGCGAAGAGCCGGGTCCGCCGAACGAACCGACGCAAAGCCCTGAATCGGTGCAAAGCAACGCGTCGGCGCGCGGGCGTATCATCATCGCCGACGAGCGGATCGAAGGGCCCGCACCCGGCGAGAACGGAGGGCTGACTGCCGAGGCGCCGCTGGCGGCCGAACCCTCAATCAAGGCGCGCCTGGTGGTCTCGCAATTTGTCGACGCGCCGGTGGCGGGCGATGCCGACAACACGCTGCGCTATTCAGGCCGGGCGGACGCGTATGTCCAGGTTGGCGGGAGCCTGTTCGGGCTTGACGACAGCTGGCAGCTCAATCTGCGGCCCGAGTTCACCTGGGGCGAAACCTCAAACGGTGCGGTTGGGCTGATCCCGAACAACACCGCGCTGTTCCGACCCGAAGGCGCCGGCGATTTCGACCTTGGGGTCAACGTCAAGAAGACCTGGAAGGACGGAACCAATCTGACGCTGGGCAAGATCAACTCGCTCGATCTGGTGGGGACGTTGCCAATAGTGGGGAGCGATGGGCATTACGGGTTCCAGAATTTGGGCCTCGCCTTTCCGCCGACCGCGGTGATCCCCAACACCTGGATCGGCGCGTTGCTGGAACTTCCGCGCGACGACTGGATCTACCGCGTGTGGGTTTACGATCCCGATTCGCAGTACGAGCGCACAGGGTTTGAGACAGCGTTTGAGAGCGGGGTCGCGTTTCTGGGCGCGGCGACGAAAATCGCTCAAGTGGGGGGGAAGCCGGGCTTCTACACGGTCGCAGTGGTCGGTTCGACCCGAACAGGCCCCGCGGTCGACATCCTGCCGAGCGCGCTGACCCCGCCGCCCAATGGCAATTTCGGCGATGGCCAGGGCGAACTCGCGTTGCAGCTTTCGGCCTATCAGTTTCTGGGGCTGAACCCACGGGCGCGCGGCAAGGGTTGGGGGATCGTCGCGCGAGTGCAGGGATCGCTCGGGGACCCGACCTTCCTCGACTATTCGGGCTATTTCGGGATCGCGGGCAATCCGGCCAAACGCCCGCAAGACCGCTTTGGCCTTGCCTACTTCCAGTACTCCGTGACCGATGAGCTGGTGGACGACATCGCCTTTCGCCTGGGCATCGAGGACGAGCAGGGTGTCGAGGCGTTCTACACGCTGGGTCTGGGCGGATCGGGCGGCCTCAAACAGGGCTTTGAGGTGACCGCCAATGTCCAGGTTGTCGACAGCGCGGTGACCGCGCGCGACCTTGGCGTCATCGCCGGCCTGCGGCTGACCGCGGGTTTCTAGCCCTCGCCCGAGGCGCAGCCGACGCACACGGCGACGCTGGGGTCATGGGCAAGCCGCTTGGGCGCGATGTCGTCGCCGCAGGTGAGGCAATAGCCCCATTCGCCCTCGTCCATCCGCACGAGCGCGGCCTGGATGCGGCGGCGTTCCTGCGCGCGGCGGCGCTCCTGGGCTTGGGCCATCGCCTGCTGCTGCATCGCGTCCATGCGCGAAAGGCGGCCGACGGCGTCCTGCTGCAAGGTCACCGGCTGGCGACCTTCGGCGCTGATACGGTCTTCAAGGGCCAGCTCGCCGAGCCGGGCGAGCAGAACCTGACGGGCTTGGGCTTCGTTCACGCGAGGCTCCAATTGATGGGCCCGCGGCCCTTGGCGGTCAGAAAGGCGTTGGTCTGGCTGAACGGTTTTGACCCGAAGAATCCGCCATGGGCCGAGAGCGGGCTGGGATGCGGGCTGGTGAGAACGAGGTGATGATCGCCTGCTCCCAAGCCCTTGATCCGAGTGGCCTTCTTGCGGGCGTGGCTGCCCCACAGGATGAAGACGGTCGGCTCGCCCCGGTCCGCAACGGCGGCCACACAGGCGTCCGTGATCGCGTCCCAACCGCGCCCGGCGTGGCTGCCCGCCTGGCCCGCTTGCACGGTCAGCGTGTTGTTCAAGAGCAGCACGCCTTGCTCAGCCCAGCGGGTAAGGTTGCCGTGATCGGAGCGCGCCAAGCCAAGGTCGGCTTCAAGCTCTTTGAAAATGTTGGCGAGCGAGGGTGGGACCTTCACGCCATCCTGCACCGAAAAGGCGAGGCCATGCGCTTGCCCCGGACCGTGATAAGGGTCCTGCCCCAGGATCACCACGCGCACCGCGTCAAGCGGCGTCAGCGTCAGCGCGGTGAGCCGTTGACCACGCGGCGGGTAAACCGCCTTGCCAGCGTCCTCCTCGGCGCGCAGCCAGCCGCCAAGCTTGCGCGCCTCCGGGCTGGACAGCGTAGGTTCAAGGGCGGTGCGCCACGATGCAGGGATGTCCTCACTCGCCATCACCCCTGTGTTACCGCGCTTCGGACCTGCCGCGCCACACGCCCCTTCCCTACTATCCCCATGTCGCGTAAGGGCAGCCGCGATGAGTGTGCATTTCCATGAAGAAGACCTGCCCGCTGGCGTGCTCGAAGGCACCGGGGCGCTCGCCGTTGATACGGAAACGATGGGCCTGGTGACATCGCGCGATCGTCTGTGCGTTGTCCAGATCAGCGATGGATCGGGCGATGAACATCTGGTGCGCTTTGGGGTGGGCAGCGACTACGAGGCGCCCAACCTCACCCGAATTTTAGCGGATGAGAGCCGGGTGAAGCTCTACCACTACGCGCGGTTCGATCTGGCCGCGATCCAGTATTATCTGGGCGTTATGGCTGCCCCGGTGTTCTGCACCAAGATCGCGAGCAAGCTGGTGCGCACCTACACCGATCGCCACGGGCTTAAAAACCTGTCCAAAGAGCTGCTCGACGTGGATATCTCCAAGCAACAGCAAAGCTCGGACTGGGGCGGTCCGGAGTTGAGTGATGACCAGCGCGAATACGCGGCCTCTGATGTTCGCTATCTCCACCAGCTGCGCGAGGAACTGACGCGGCGGCTGGAGCGCGAAGAACGCCTGCACCTTGCCCAAGCGTGCTTCGAGTTTCTGCCCACCCGTGCCCTGCTCGACATTGCAGGTTGGGCCGAACGCGATATCTTCAGTCACGAATAGGAGCGCAGTGAGCGGGTCGCATGGTCATTAAGCGTCGCATCGAAACCCACGAAGCCAAAGCGCTGCGCAGCCGTCGCCAGCACGCAGCGGCGCCTGGAGCGAGCCACGATAGACTGATAGGCTTTCTTACGCGCGCCTTGCCGGTCGGTGTGGGCGTGGTGGCTGCGCTGATGGTCATCACCCCGCTCAGCCCGCGCGGCGAAGTCAGCTTTTTGCTTGATCGCAACAAGGTGGCGATGATCGATGACCGCTTGAGCGTGGACAACGCCATGTATCGCGGGCGCGATGACACAGGACGCCCGTTTTCGATCACGGCAGGCGAGGCGATCCAGCGGTCCAGCAACGAAGGGTTGGTGCGGATGGAAGACCTGATCGCGCAATTGCTCCTTCCCGAAGGGCCGGCACGCCTCTCAGCGACAGGCGGAACCTACGATATCGATAGCGATCTGGTGGAGGTAGATGGACCTATCCGGCTCAACGCGGCCGATGGCTATGCGATGACGGCAAGCGGGGTTTCGGTCGATCTGGAGCGGCGCGAGATGGTCGGCGACAGAGGTGTCGAGGGAGAGATCCCGGCTGGCACCTTTTCGGCCCAGTCGATGCGCGCGGATCTGTCGGCGCGGACCTTAACTCTTGAAGGCGATGCGCGCCTTACGATGATCCCTGGTAAAGTGAGTGTTTCCCAATGATCACGACCTCAAAGCCACCGCGAAAACTGGCCGCGCGCGCGCTGGGTTATGCTGCGGGTGGGTTTGCGCTGACGCTGGCGCTGATTGGCGGCATGGAGCTGAGCGCACAAGGGATCGCCTCGCACAACACGCGCGCGCCAGTCAGCGTCGACGCCGGGCGCATTGACGTGCAAGAGCGCGAGAACCGCGTGGCGTTTTCGGACGATGTGATTGTCACGCAAGAGAACCTGACGGTGCGCGCGCAGCGCATGCTGCTGAACTACGCCGATGCGGAATCGCTTGAATTGCAGCGGATTACCGCAACCGGCGGTGTGTCGGTCGCGCGCGGCAACGAACGGGCCACCGGGGCAACAGCGGTCTATGACTTCAATCGGCGGATCATAACCCTCGCGGGCGATGTGCGGCTCCGCCAGGGTCCGAACACGCTGACGGGTGGCCGATTGGTGATTGATCTCGACACCGGGCTTTCGAGCGTGGATGGGAACAGCTCTGCCAACGGGTCAGACGCCCTTGGAGCGCCGCAAAACGGCCGCGTCAGAGGAACCTTTACCGTCCCCCAGCGCGAGCCCGAAAACGAAGAATGAAGGTCAGCTGGCGCGGCCATCAAACCCGCCAGCGCGGGACTAGAAGGCGTTGTCGTGCTGGAGCACCATCGCCGTTTTGAAGACGATCTCCAAATCGCGGCGCAGCGACCATCCTGCGATGTATTCCAGATCCGATTGCAACCGATCGGTCAGGTCTTTTTCTTGCTCGGTTGCGCCGCGGTGACCGCGCACCTGCGCCAAACCGGTCAGACCCGGTTTCAGGCAGTGGCGCTGCCAATACGTGCCGTCGACCTCCCAGAAAAACTTGTTGTTCGCCCGGCTGCCAAGCGCGTGCGGGCGCGGACCAACGATGGCCATATCTCCGCGCAGCACGTTGAGGAGCTGAGGCAGCTCATCGACGCTTGTTCTGCGAATAAAAGCGCCTATCCGAGTGATCCGATCATCTGCGCGCGAGGTTGATCGACTGCCATCCTGATCGAGCTTCTCCTCGCGCATGGAGCGAAACTTGTACATATCAAAGAACTGGTTCCCGCGGCCCAGGCGTCGCTGAACGAAAAAGACCGGACCGCCGTCTTCGAGCTTGATCATGATCGCGACTGCAGCAAGGATTGGCGAGAGCGCAATCAAGCCCCCCACCGCCATAACGATGTCAAATACCCGCTTGGTAATGCGCGCACGCAGGCCCAGAGGGCCGGTTGACACGACCAGAGTGGTGCGCCCCCTGTCCTCATAGCGATGAACACCAACGGCGCCCAAAACGTGGGCAGGCTCGCTTACGATTTCGCCTTTAACGCCAGCGGATTTGAGAAGGAACGCCCAGTTCTCACGCCGCTCGCTTGGAGTGCTAACCACCACCTGATCCTGATTGCGCAGCAGCTTGCCTAACCGGTCCAGCATAAAGGGATCATGGGCGGTCGGATCAAGCCGATACTTTGCCGCCGATATCGACACAGCCGAATCCAGATCAAAATCGGGGCCCCCATCATGAATCACGAGCTGGTTGCGAACTTTGCCTTCCCAAAAGGTGTCGATAACTATTGGAATGCTGCGCCGCACAAACGCCATCGACGCTCCAAACAAGAGAATTCCCAGGGTTACAGCGACCCGCGAGAACTCCGCGCTCGATTTGGTGTAGAACGCAACAAACGCCAGGAGAGCGGTGGAAATCACTAAGGCCTTCAACGCCTGTCGCAGGCCAAACAGCCAATCGCTTAACGCGGTCACCCCATAGGTGCGGTTGTACAGCGCGATAGTGAAGAACAGCGGCAAAAGCGCCTGCGCGGCCAGCATATGCCCTTGCTGCCACCAGGTGCCGAGATAGAGCCGCGAGGCCAGCATAAAGGCGCCATGCAACAAGGCGGCGTCGACAACCAGCATAAGAATGTAAGCCCGAAGCCGCCGCCGCTCGAGCGAAGCGACGATTTTGCTCTCTACCCGATCAGGTGGCGCCGCTTCGAACAGCGTTCCGCTAAGCTTGTTCATTAACAATTTGCCCTGGCTTCCGGCGACCCGTTTAGGCGAAATTACCTATGAACGGGATTATGCGCAACCACCTCAATATTGCACCTGCGAAATCAGGGGTGTGTCCGAATTCGCTACCGCCTCGACGCAAAACGGGCAATTTCGGCCAATTCCTGAGCAAGAAGCGTGTCTGCGGCTTGGCTGTTGGCCAACAAATTACGGTGCAGTGCAACAAGGCGCGGAATCAACCGATCCAAGCGACTGTGTGCGGATTCACGCGCGGCTGGCCGGCACCAGCGCGCAATTTGCTGGCGAATATCACGCTCTTCGCGCCAGAAGATGCCAAGTTGCGCCTTTTCACCCTTGGTAAGGGCATCAAAGCCGCCGCGCGGACCGAGCCGGGCGGTGATCAGCGCGAGCTGGGTAGCGCGCCGTTCGATCGCGAGGAGCAGCCCGACCGGATTGAGACCCAATTCGCGCATTCGGTGAAGCTCGCGTGGCAATCGGCCCAGCTCGCCGCCAAGAACCGCGTTCACCAGCGGCTGGAAACCGTCATCCTCGGTCGCCGCGCCAATCTCCGCGTAATCCTCAACGCGAGCCGAGCACGGCGCCTGCGGATCGGCCCCGCAATAGAGCGCCAGCTTCGTCACCTCAGACTGCGCGAGGCGCACATCGAGGCTGGACGCGCGCGCGATCCGTTCGGCCAAATCGCCGTTCAACCGCAATCCTGCGGCGTCGGCCATGGCTCTCACCGAAGAGGCGACCGACACAAGATCGGGGGGGTAGAACATGCCGACCAAAGCATCGGCGCGTTTCTCAAGCAGCTTTGCGGTGCGCGACTTGTCCGTCGCCGAAGTGGCGACCACAAGGACGGGAGCCGCGTCGCCCGCGCCCGCCTCTCCGGTTTCGATCAGGGCTTTGAGCGCATCATGCGCCTCATCGCCGCTCGCGCGCACGAAGATGTGCCGGGTGTCGCCAAAAAGGGAGCCCGAACGCGCCTCATCACCCAGAATAGCGGGATCGCGGCGCAGGTCAGCGCCAGAAAGCTCGACCCGCTCGCCCGCATCGGGAAGCGCCGCAACAACCTTCTCGGCCGCCGCGCTTGCCCCGGCTTCATCGGGCCCGCAAAAAAAGAAAATCGAGGCTTTCTCAGCCGCGCGGGGCAGGCCGCGGGCAAAATCCTTGTTGGCCGCCTTCACGAGTCGCTCGACGGCGCCTCTTTGGCGCGGGCTCTTAAGGTAAGCGCGACCTGAGTTGCCATGCGGTCAGCCACCTCGCGCGCAAGGTTCTCAAGCGCGGTCTGTTCGGCGGCAATGGTCGCGTATTCGCTTGAGACCACGTCGATCCCCGCATCCGATCCCGCCGTTGCGTCCAGTAAGATTTCACCGGTGGCCAGATCAATCAGCTGATAGCGCGTGCGCAGGATGCGGCGCTCACGGCTGATCGTGTCATCGTTGAGGACACCCAAAGCCTCTAGCGCGTCGTCGATCCGCACGTCGAGGCGGTATTGCGGCGTGGTCGATCCGGCGGCTTCAAAGCGTTCCACCAAGGCGTTGCGCAGCAACCACCCGCCGCGCCCCGGAATGGGCGGGACATCGACGCCCGCAAGCCCTTGCGCCACGCTTGCGCCCGCGCCGCCGGAATAGAGCGGCTGAAGGCCGCAACCCGCGAGCGGGATAGAAGTGGCGAGAGCCAGCGCAAGGACGCCGCGCGTTCTCATGTGACAATATTGACCAGTCTGTCCGGCACTACGATCACTTTCCTGACCTCTGCTCCATCAAGCGAACGCTGAACCTTCTCGCTGGCGAGCGCAAGCGCTTCGAGGTCTTCGTTCGCCGCTCCCTTGGGCGCGGTGATGGTGTCGCGCAGCTTGCCCTTGTGCTGGATCGCGATGGTGACCTCATCCTCGACCAGCATGGCGGGATCGTGCTCGGGCCATGCGGCGTCGGCAATGAGGCCTTCATGGCCCGCCTGCGCCCAAGCTTCTTCCGCCAAGTGCGGCATCATCGGGCCGGCGAGGTGCATCAGCGTGCGGATAGCGAAGTTCCGGCTTTCGCTCGGCGCGGCCTTTTCGGTCGCTCCGGTGAGTTCGTAAATCCGCGCGACGGCCTTGTTGAAGCTGAGCGCTTCGATGTCTTCGGCCACGGCGACAATGGCTTGGTGAGCCTTGCGGGCGAGCGCCTTGTCTTCACCGGTCGCCGCCGGATCGACGGCTTCGAACAGCCGCCACAGGCGTTGGACAAAGCGCGCGCAGCCTTCGATCCCGTCCTGCGACCACGGCAGATCGCGCTCGGGCGGACTGTCGGAAAGCATGAACCAGCGCACCGCATCCGCGCCGTAATCTGCGATGATCGCGTCAGGATCGACCACGTTCTTCTTGGACTTCGACATTTTGACGACACGTCCGGCGGTGACCGGCTTTCCGTCTTCGATGCTGATCCAGTCCGCGCCGTCTTTTGTGACCTCATCGGGGCTCAACCAACTGCCATCGCCAAGCTGGTAGGTCTCGTGCGTCACCATCCCCTGTGTGAAGAGCGCCGCGAACGGCTCTTTCACGTCGAACTTGCCGATATGCGCCAGAGCGCGGGTCCAGAATCGGGCGTAGAGCAAGTGCAGGATCGCGTGCTCAATCCCGCCGATATAGTGCTGCACCGGCATCCACTTGGCGATCTCTTCGGGATCAAACGGCGCGTCATTGGGCTGCGAGGCGAAGCGCAGGAAGTACCAGCTTGAGTTGGTGAAAGTGTCGCGCGTGTCGGTCTCACGCAAAGCCGGCTTGCAGCTAATCGGGCAGGTCGTGTGCTTCCAGGTCGGGTGGCGTTCGAGCGGGTTGCCCGGCGTTTCGAAATCGATGTCCTCGGGCAGCGTCACAGGCAGTTGGTCGCGCGGGACCGGTACCGGGCCGTGATCGGGGCTGTGAATGATCGGGATCGGCGTGCCCCAATAGCGCTGGCGCGAAATGCCCCAATCGCGCAACCGCCAAACCGTGGTTCCCTCGCCCCAGCCGCCTTGTTCGGCGCGCGCGATCACGTCGGCCTTAGCCTCTTCGACGCTCTTGCCATCGAGGAAGTCGGAATTGACGATCACGCCGTCGCCGGGCTCGGCCTCGCTGACCATTGGCGCGCCCGCTTCGGACACGTCCTAGGCGACAACCCGGGTGAATGGCAGGTCGTATTTGGTCGCGAACTCAAAGTCGCGCTGATCATGGCCCGGCACGCCCATCACCGCCCCGGTGCCGTAATCCATCAGCACAAAGTTCGCGATGAAGAGCGGCATGGCCTCGCCGGTGAAGGGGTGCTTGGCGGTAACGCCGGTGTCAAAGCCAAGCTTTTCGGCGGTTTCGAGTTCAGCCGCCGTAGTGCCGCCTTTCTTGCATTCCTCAACGAAAGCCGCGACGGCCGCGTCATCCATCAAGCCTTGAGCAATCGGGTGATCGGCAGCGATCGCGCAGAAGCTCGCGCCGAAAATCGTATCGGGACGCGTCGTGTAGACCGGCAGTGTCTCGCCGTTGGATAAGTCAAAGCTGAATTCCAGACCAGAGCTCTTACCGATCCAGTTTTCCTGCATCAGGCGAACCTTGTCGGGCCAATCCTTGAGTTCAGCCAAGCCATCAAGCAGGTCCTCTGCAAAATCAGTGATCTTCATGAACCACTGGTCAAGCTTGCGCTTTTCGACCTCGGCGCCCGAGCGCCAGCCCTTGCCATCAATCACCTGCTCATTGGCGAGCACGGTCATATCGACCGGATCCCAATTCACCTCCGACGAACGGCGATAGACCAGCCCAGCCTCGTACATGTCGAGGAACAGCGCTTGTTCGTGACCGTAATATTCGGGATCGCAGGTGGCGAATTCGCGCGTCCAGTCGAGCGCAAAGCCAATGCCTTGCAACTGCTTCTTCATCGCTGCGATATTGGCATAGGTCCATTCACCCGGATGAACCTTCTTCTCCATCGCCGCGTTTTCCGCCGGCATTCCGAACGCGTCCCAGCCCATTGGGTGGAGCACTTCGTGCCCTTGCATCTTCTTGTAGCGCGCGAGCACGTCGCCCATCGTGTAGTTGCGCACATGGCCCATATGGATGCGGCCCGATGGGTAAGGAAACATCTCGAGGATGTAACTCTTGGGCTTCTTTGAGTCCGAATCAGCGGTAAACGTGCCCGCCTCTTTCCACGCGCTCTGCCAGCGCCCGTCAACGGAAGACGGATCGAATCGAGTGTCAGTCATGCAACGCTCGCTAGCGAGAGTGGGCTCAGCCCGCCACAGCCTTGCGCCGCAGATCGCGGGCTTTGGTCAGAATAATGTCTTCCAGCTTCTGGACCGTCGCCGCCTGCACCGGCGCATCGACCCAAGCGTTGCCGTCGGCCACTTGGCGTACCGCAGCGACCCGTAACGCATCAGCGCGCAGATCTTGATCCAGAATAGTGACCGTCATCTTCACCCGCTCGTTCGGATTTGAGGGGTTGGCGTACCAATCGGTGACGATAACGCCACCCGCGCTGTCCGCTTGCAGCAGCGGAGCAAAGCTGACCGTTTCGAGCGCGGCCCGCCACAAGAAGGCGTTGACCCCGATTGTGTTGATCTGCGCGGATTGCAGTTCAGTCGTCGGCCGTTCGCGGCTTCCGCAGGCGGCGAGCGTGGCGATCGCGGCCACGGCAAGTGCGGTGCGAGAGATGGCAAGAGTGGCTTGGGGCACGGCGGCAGAATTCCTCAATCTGTTACACAAAACCGTTCTATAGTCCTGACGCTGCGTGCGGCAAGCCTGCCGAACCTTGTGTGAACAGGGCCACAGGTGATTCACTTCCGATACGCGCCATTGTGGAAGTGATTGCCTAGAGCCCAGTCACACTTCTATCATACTTGAGAGTTAGTTCGTCTTTGAACCGATCAGGCGAGGTTAAGGTATACCGCTCCATTCGGCTGAAGCGAACCTGTCTTGAAGGAACACAGGCCATGTCACGGCGCAACACAAACGGAGCATCTCAGCAGCTAAAGCTGCCGGTGCTTGCTGTGTCTGCAGCGATGATGCTTGCGCTTCCCACCGCCAGTCTTGCTCTGGTGGGCTTGGGACAGGATTCATCCAAGGATGGATTGGCCGCGCTCGACCTGTTCACCCCGGCATCGGTTGATCCGGAATTGGCCGCTCGGATTGCCGAAAGCGCGCGAGAGAAGAGCCTGCGTTTCACCCCCGCCGGAACCAGCGCCACGCAGCGTGACCGCACCGTTACGGTAGCGGTCCGGATCGATGACGATTCGGCAAAGGCGATTTCGGTGCGCAACGCAACCAAGGCCGTCCCGGGCGCCGGCGCGGGCATTGCCGCGCTCAACACGTCGCGCTTCGATCTCGGCACCGCGCGCGGCTATCAAAGCTTTGCGCGCACGGTGACGCTGCCCGAATCGATCCGCGATCTGAGCATGCCGGACCTCTCGGAGTTCGAGCCAGCCCAGCCAAGCGCTCAAGACCGCCCAAGCCGACTCCAACCTCGAATTGAGCTTGAGGATGAGCGTCTGGCCGGGCGCTCGGTCAACACGCTTGATGACCTGGGCGCGCAGACGGTGGATCTCGGCGGCTCGTTTCGCCTTTCGTCGAAGGTCGACGTGACCGCAGGGGTGCGGCTTAGCCAAGAGCGGGAGCGTCTCGATCCGCTCACCAATTCCGTGCAGGACAGCCAGGCTGTCTATGTCGGCACTCAGATCAAGTTCTGATCGCTTCCCGAACAGTCTGAAACTTGAACCTGCAAGCCTGCGCCGCAGCGGGGTTTTGTGTTGCCTGACGCTACGGCACCGCTAGTCTCACAGCCCAGATCACCCTGGGAGAACTAGAATGAGCCGAGTTGCGATCGTCACCGGTGGAACGCGCGGAATCGGAGAAGCGATCTGCCAACGCCTTAAGCGTCAAGGGCATACAGTCATTGCGAATTACGCGGGCAACACCGAAAAGGCCAAAGTCTTCGCCGAGGCCACAGGTATTCCAGCCTACAAATGGGATGTCGGCGATCACGAGGCCTGCATCCAAGGCTGCGCGAAGGTCGCCGAAGAGCACGGCCCGGTCGACATAGTGATCAACAATGCGGGGATCACCCGCGATGGCACACTCCACAAAATGAGCTTCGAAGACTGGAACGACGTTATGCGCGTCAATCTGGGCGGCTGTTTCAACATGGCGAAGGCGACTTTCCCCGGCATGCGCGAGCGCCAATGGGGTCGCATCGTCAATATCGGCTCCATCAATGGGCAAGCGGGTCAGTATGGGCAAGTCAATTACGCCGCGGCAAAGTCAGGCATTCACGGCTTCACCAAGGCGTTGGCGCAAGAGGGCGCGAAGTTCGGTGTGACCGTCAACGCAATTGCGCCCGGATATATCGACACAGACATGGTCGCCGCCGTGCCTGAGCCGGTGCTCGAGAAGATCGTCGCCAAGATTCCCGTCAGGCGCCTCGGCCAAGCGGAAGAGATCGCACGCGGGGTCGCCTTTTTCACCTCGGAGAACGGTGCGTTCATGACCGGCTCGACGATGAGCATCAACGGCGGACAGCATATGTACTAGGCTCGCCTTGCAGAGGGTCAATCGCGAGGGACAACCACACGTAGACATCCATTGCACACTCCGACCCTGCGGCTGACCCATTGCGAGCTCAACCACGCGGCTGAAGCGAAAGGCGGCGAGCGCGGCCTGATCGCTTGGCACACGGCGGCTCAGGCTTTAACCGGACGGCGTGACCACGCCCTATCACCCTCCCCTCAAACGCTCGATCGCGATTGCGGGCCATAAGACCTCGATCAGCTTGGAGCCGGTCTTTTGGGACGCTTTGCGCGCCGCGGCTGAAGGCGAGGGCGTTGCCATCAACGCGCTGGTGGCGCGGATCGACGCGGAGCGCATCCAGGCCGAGACCCCGCCGGGCTTGGCGAGCGCTATCCGGGTTTGGCTTGTCGCTCGGGAGATGTCGTGATGCGTATCGTTGCGTACCGCGACCACCATTTCAACGGCGTTGACCGTCTTTGGTTGCGCGCTTTCCCGGACGATCCGCCGCGCAACAGAGCGGCTAACTCCATTCCTCCCAAACTCGCTCAGGAAGACGAACTTTTCTGGGTCGCACTGGATGAGCAGGATACGGTCATCGGGACAATAATGGCAGGGTGGGACGGTCATCGTGGCTGGCTGTACAGTCTTGCAGTTGACCCCGACCATCGGTTCGTCGGACTGGGTTCGGCATTGGTTGAAACGGCCATCTCCGGCCTTGCGGGGCGCGGCTGCACCAAGGTCAATCTCCAGATCCGCGCCGTCAACGAAGGGCTCGTCACGTTCTACGAAAAGCTTGGCTTTCAGACGGAACCTCGAATCAGCATGGGTCGAGAAATCTAGACCGATCGTCTAATCGTCCCCCAGCCGCTCAATATCCGCGCCCACCAGCGCCAGCTTCTCCTCCAGCCGCTCGTATCCGCGATCAAGGTGATAGATGCGCCGCACCTGCGTTTCGCCGTCAGCCGCAAGGGCGGCGATCACGAGGCTCATTGACGCGCGCAGGTCGGTCGCCATCACTTCGGCGCCGGTGAGGTGCACTGGGCCTTTGACGATAGCGGTGCGCCCCTCGGTCGAAATGTCCGCTCCCATACGCGCCAGTTCGGGAACGTGCATAAAGCGGTTCTCGAAGATCGTTTCCTTCAGGACGCTAGTTCCTTCCGCCTTGCACAAGAGGCTCATCAGCTGCGCTTGCATATCGGTTGCGAGGCCCGGGAAAGGCGCGGTGGTGAGGTCGGTGGGTTTAAGCGCGCCGTTGGCTGCGACGGTGACGCCTTTCTTATCCTCCTCCACATGCAGGCCGATGCTCTGAAGCGCGTGCAGGGTCGACGCCATGTCGTGCGCGTTTGCGCCTTCGAGCCGCACCTGGCCCCCGGTGATCGCCGCGGCGCAAGCGTAGGAGCCCGCTTCGATACGGTCGGGCATCACCTTGTAGGTTGCCCCGTTCAGCCGCTTCACACCGTGGATGGTGAGATCCGAGCTGCCTATCCCTTCAATCTCCGCGCCCATGGCGACGAGCAGGTTGCAAAGATCAACAATCTCGGGTTCGCGCGCGGCGTTAAAGAGTCGACTTGTGCCGTTCGCCAGCACAGCCGCCATCACCGCGTTTTCCGTCGCGCCCACGCTCACCACTGGAAAGTCGAAATCGCCGCCCGGCATCCCGCCATCGGGCTGAATCGCCTTCACATAGCCTTGCGCGAGCTCAATCTCAGCGCCGAAGGCTTCAAGCGCTTTCAGATGCAGATCAATCGGTCGATTCCCGATCGCGCAGCCGCCGGGCATCGACACGGTCGCCTCTCCGCTGCGCGCCAGCATCGGCCCTAGAACAAGAATCGAAGCGCGCATTTTGCGCACCAGATCATAGGGCGCGACACTCGACGTGATCCGCGTGGCTTCAAGTCGCATAGTGCGCCCGAAGTCCTCCGGGCGCGTGCCTTGGATCGCGGTTGTTACCCCGAACTGATTCATAAGGTGTTGAAAGCCATCGATATCCGCGAGGCGTGGCAGATTGCGCAAGGTGACCGGCTCCTCGGTCAGAAGAGCGCATGGGATCAGCGTCAGGGCCGCATTCTTGGCTCCGGCTACGGGTATAGTCCCCTCAAGACGGCGGCCACCTCTTATAACAAGTTTGTCCATGGCTAAGCCCCATAGCGAAAGGCACCTTTCACGCAACCGACACGCAAGGCTGGTTGGACGAGAAAAGAGGCGTTCGCGGGGATTGACCCTGACGTGAGCGCGCGGCACTCACCCCCGGGCGGCACCGCACCAGGCGAAGCAGGCTGCCGGCGCAACATAAGAGGACATAAGGACCAGCGCTATGACCAAACCGATCAAGAAAGCCGTCTTTCCGGTTGCTGGCCTTGGCACGCGCTTTTTGCCCGCGACCAAAGCGATCCCTAAGGAACTGCTGCCCGTGGTCGATCGTCCTTTGATCCAATACGCGGTCGACGAAGCGCGCGAGGCGGGGATCGAGCAAATGATCTTCGTTACGGGCCGCGGCAAGACCGCTATCGTTGAGCATTTCGACGTCGCCTACGAGCTTGAAGACACGATGAGCGAGCGCGGTAAGGATATGTCCGTGCTCAACCCCACGCGCGCCACCCCCGGAGATATCATCACGGTGCGCCAACAAGTGCCTATGGGTCTGGGCCACGCGATCTGGTGCGCCCGCGCGATTGTCGGCGAGGAGCCCTTTGCGATATTCCTTCCTGACGAACTGATGATCGGCAAGCCCGGCGGGACGGGTTGCATGAAGCAAATGGTCGAGGCCTATGAGCGGGTCGGCGGAAACCTGATCAGTGTGCTCGAAGTGCCAATGGAAGAGGTACCGAGTTATGGCGTGATCGATCCGGGCGCGGCCAACGGTGCGCTTACAGAGGTGAAGGGCCTCGTCGAAAAGCCGCCCTTGGCAGAGGCGCCGTCGAACAAGATCGTCTCGGGCCGCTACATCCTCCAGCCAGAGGTCATGCGCACGCTGGAGAGCCAGGAAAAGGGCGCTGGCGGCGAGATTCAGCTGACCGACGCAATGGCCAAGATGATCGGCGACCAGCCATTCCACGCGGTCACCTTTGACGGCAACCGCTACGATTGCGGAAGCAAGCTGGGCTTCGTCGAAGCGACGCTGGCGCTGGCGCTAGAGCGCGAGGACATGGGCGAAGATGTGCGCGCCATGGCGCAAAGGTTGCTGGGTCAAAAAGAGCTTGTTTCAGGGCGTTAATTATAAGGGTCCGCGCTCGAATTTCTATGGTTTTCTGGGTGAGAATTGGTGTTAGTCTTTCAGCGCAAGGCGCAATGGAGACCATGCTATGGATGAAAAGATGTCGGTTACAGTCCTCGACGGGATTATTTGTTTCGCCGCCGGATGGGGGGTGACGTTCGCGCTCATAGGGCCGCTATTGGACCTCAACTTTGTGGCCAGTATCGTTTTTGCATTCGTGCTTGGCTTGGGAATCACTTTCTTTTTAGATTCCATGCGCAAGAAGAAAATGAAACACGACGCGGAACGCGACGATCTAAGGTAATCAGGCCTTGATCATACGCTGCAAAAAGCAAGTACAGGCTAACGCGCAGCGGCTTCTAGGCTAGCCGCCCGTATCAAATCCGGGATGATGAAAAGAACAAGAAACCCCCGGCCCGCACGGAGCTGGCCGGGGGTTTTGTTCCGCTAGAACGCCGTGCGTGCGACCCAATGCCGTTACTCGGCCGCTTCGTCGCTCGGCAGGTCGGGCCCTTCGCCCGCGAGCGGATCGTTGGCAAAGGGCAGGTTGGCAATCGCCTCCTCGACCTTTTCCGGGTTCTGCGCCGCGGCTTCAACCAGATTGCTGAGCGAGGAGCCGTCAAGGCCAAGCTCTTTCATCAAACCATCGAGCACAGGCGCCTGAGCGCGGTAGGCGAGCGCCGCTGAAACGGCGTCACTCGCCAGGTTTCCCGATCCACCCGCCCGAGCGCCCCCGCCATCATTGGCCGCACCGCCGCCCGAGCCCCCATTGGTGAGTCCGTCGACCTGTACGATCTTGATCGAATCGATCGCTTCCATAGGCTTGGCGCTCTCACGCACGACCTCAGGCAGGACTTTGAGCAGCGCCAGCTTGGTCTGGAGGCTGATCTGATCCATTGAAAGGATGTTCGCCGCCTCGTTGACCGCGCGTTGGCCGGCCGCTTCGACTTCAAAGCGAACACGGGCCGCATCGGCGCGAAGCTTTTCGGCTTCGGCCTCGCCGTCGGCTCCCAGCCGTAGGGCTTCCGCGCGATTGGCGGCTGCATCCTTCTCGGCCGCCGCTTCGACGGTGACCTGGATCGCTTCACGTTCGGCTTCTTTGGCCGCTTCGATCAGTTCGATCTTCTTGGTCCGTTCGGCGATCTCGCTTTCGCGTGAGGTCGCGACCTGTTCCTCAGCCGCAACCGCGAGGGCGCGCGCGGCGTCGGCTTCGGCCTTGGCCTGGCTTTCCTCACGAGACTTGTTCTGGACCGCGATCTGCTGCTCTTGGCGAGCGATTTCGAGCGCGCGCACCTGATCGATCCGAGCCTCTTCGACGGTGCGGTCGGCTTCGATCTGCTGGCTGTCGACTTCCTTCTTGGCCTGGATGCGCGCCGAGTCCGCTTCACGCTCTCGCATGGCCTGCTCGCTGGCGATTTCCGCCATTTGCGAAGCGCGCCGCACTTCGACTTCGCGTTCTTGCGACAGACGCGCGTACTCCTTGTCACGTTCGATCTCGAAGCTGCGCTCATCAGCTTCGAGGTTCTTGGTCTCCATCTGAACACGCGTGTCCTGCTCGATATCGTTGCGCAGTTTCTTGCGCGCTTCGATCTGCTCGGTGAGCTTGGTCAGACCCTCCGCGTCAAACGCGTTGTTGGCGTTGAAGTGCTCGATGCTGGTCTGGTCGAGCCCGGTGAGCGAAACCGACTCCAGCTCCAGACCGTTCATCGCCAGGTCGTTCGAAGACACTTGCTGCACCTTCTGGACGAAGTCGGCGCGCTGCTCGTGCAGCTCGTTCATGCTCATGCCGGCCGCGACCGAGCGCAGCGCGTCGACGAACTTGCCCTCGACCAGGTCCTTGAGCAGTTCGGGCTGCATCGTGCGTTGGCCAAGCGTTTGCGCCGCCATGCCGATCGCGCCGGCATCGGGGCGCACGCGGACGTAGAATTCCGCTTTCACATCGATCCGCAACCGGTCGAGCGTGATCAACGCTTCGGCGTCACGGCGCACGACGCTGAGCACCAGCGTGTTCATGTTGACCGGCATGGTCTCGTGGAAGACCGGGAAGACCAGCGCGCCACCGTTCATGACGACCTTTTCGCCGCCCACACCGGTCCGGACAAAGGCGGTCTCCTTCGAGGCGCGGCGGTATAGCGTGGTGAGGAAGATGAAGATCGCGAAGATTGCGATCAGAACGATCCCGACAATAATGGCCCAATCAATCAGTGTTTGCATGATGTCTCCTGTTCCTTCGTGTGTGCCGACGCGCGCGTCCTGAGGGGCTTTCGGGGGCCCATCAGGTCACTTGCAGCATCGGGCTTTCGTAGCGAACCGCGTAAAACGTCTCCCCCTCGCGCCGCACGAGGAGGACAGTTTCGCCCTCGCTCAAAGCGGCCTCGGGATCATGCGGTTCAACCATGACAAAATGGGGATGCCCGTGAATATCGAGCACTTTGGAACGCGCCGGGCTGCCCGTTTTGGCGGTGCCGATCTGGATCTCTGCATCGCGGCGCACCAGCGAATCGAGGGGGACAGCGCTGGTCTCATCCTGCGGCAGCAGCTTTGCCAGCGGCCGTGTGATCACACCGTTGACCGGCAAAGCCGCCAGCCCCGCCAGAACCGCAGCAAGCGCGGTGCTCAGCGGCGCGCCGATCAGCGCGATCATGAACTGCTGCCCCGCCACACCGATCGCGGCAAAGACGAAGAGCAGAACCATCAGCCAGATGAGAAACGGCACCTTCCCCAGCCCCAAAAGGCTGAAGGCGCCGGCGACCCACCCGCTCGCAGTGAGAGCCTCGGGATCAACGTCAAACTCGCTTTCTCCGGCCGCTTCAATGTCCAGATCGACATCGATATCGACATCGCCCGCATCGAACAGATCGCCCAGCCCCAGTATTTGCGCAAAGCTGATAAGAACAAGCGCAATAAGAGCGAGCAGAAAAGGCAAGTTGTGAGGCTCAAGCAGAGTCATCGTTTCGTATCCGCAAAAGGCCCCGCCGCAAGCGCAGCAAGGTCAGTGTTCCAAGTTTTTCCCATGAACAGCGACTTAACACACTGTTTCGAGAAATGATACAAAAATCGGTATTGGTTGCCCGATACAACTCTTATTTGTTCGATTTTTTCGTGGATGTCTTGAATTGTTATTCAAAATCCCCATGTCCAAGGCTTAAGCGGCGCTGGTCGAGGCCGATATGCGGATTGGCAAGGTCTTCAATCCACCCACAAAAGTGCTCGTTGCGCGCTTGGGCTCTCCGGCCAGCTCAACTCTCTCAACCCGATCAAGCAGCGCTTCGAACAAGAGCCGCATTTCGAGCCGCGCCAGGTGCAGACCGAGGCATTGGTGCCCGCCCGCGCCGAACGCGAGATGCCGGTTCGGTGAACGCGCGGCATCAAAACGGCGCGGGTCCTCGAATTGCGCGGGATCATGGTTGGCGGAAACGTAGTTGATCATCATCCAGTCGCCTTCGCGGATGAGCTGACCACCCACTTCCACATCGTGTGCGGCGGTGCGCATGAAGTGCTGCACAGGACTGGTCCAACGGATCGCCTCCTCGACAATGCCGGGCAAAAGCGAGCGGTCATTGCGCACGCGCGCCCATTGGTCCGGATCCTGCGCCAGCGCTTGCATGGCACCCGCGGTCGACGCGCTGGTCGTATCGTGCCCGGCGGTCGCGACGATGATGTAGTACCCTGCCATATCGCGCGGCGGCAGCGGCTCGCCATCGACGAGCGCGTTGGCGATCACACTGGCGACATCATCGGTCGGGTTGGCGCGGCGATCCTGCGCAAGCGCGGCGAAGTAGTCTTCGAAGCTCTTAACCGCCCCGGCCACCAATTGGACCACTTGTTCTGGCGACATCTGATCCATACCCGAGCCTGAGAGGTCCGCATCCTGCCCGCCAAACAGCTGCTGGGTGAGCATCTGCATACGCGGTTCGTCCGCAGGCGGCACGCCAAGGATCTGCATTACCACGCGCAAGGGATAAGGCCCCGCCACCATCTCGACAAAGTCGAGCTCGGGGCCCGCCGCGATCATCGCGTCGACCGTGCGCCGGGCGAGCGCGCGGATTTCGTCTTCGATCCGCGCAAGGTTGCGCGGCATGAACCAGTCCTGCGTCAGCTTGCGATATTTCGGGTGGATCGGCGCGTCGAAGACAACCAACGAATCCACCAGCATATTCGAACCGGTTGCCGCGCGGCTGAACTCGATCGCCTGATTAAAGCTGAAAACCACCGGCCTGGGGTTGTTGAGGAAGGTCGCGTTGTCCTTCGATATCCGCATCACGTCTTCGTAGCGGCTGATCAACCAGAACGGCTCAAACAGGCCGGATTCTTCGGAAATGACCTTCGCAACCGGTGTCGTTTTGCGAATGTGGTCGAACGTGTCGAGCAAGCCGTCCCATTCGGCGTAGCTGTGCGGATCGATCACCGCCTTGGCGAGCGGTGTCGGTAGAACCGCCACCGGGCCGTCTGCCTCGGTCGCCATCACGCCTGCTCCCGGGCTCTGGCTTCAAATTCGTCGCGCAGCTCGCGCTTGTAGAGCTTGCCATTGGCCTCGCGCGGGAGATCGGGCCGGAAATCGAACAGCTTGGGCATCTTGATGCGCGCCAGATTGGGAGCAAGAAACTCGCGCAGCTCTTCTTCAAAGCTCGGCCCGGCAAGTTCCATGCTCATCGGCTGCACCACCGCCACAACCTTTTCACCAAGATCAGGGCAGGGCGCGCCGATCACAGCGGCATCCATAACCTTATCGTGCGTTATCAGAAGGTTCTCAATCTCCTGAGGGTAGATGTTGACCCCGCCTGAGATGATCATGTGGCTCTTGCGGTCGGTCAGGAAGAGGAAACCTTCTTTATCGACATGGCCGATATCGCCCAGTGTCATCCAGCCTTTGGGGTGCATCGCCTCGGCGGTCTTGGCCTCATCCTTGTGATAGGTTGGGAGATTGTCGTTCTCAAAGAAGATAAGACCGTCCTCGCCCGCTGCGCATTCCTCCCCATCGGGACCGCAGACATGAATCTTCCCGTGTATCGCCACCCCGACCGTGCCCGGGTGCGACAGCCAGGCCTCGCTGCCGGCAAAGGTCATGCCGATTTGCTCAGAGCCCGCGTAATACTCGTTCACGATCGGCCCCCACCATTCGATCATCTCGCGCTTGATCGGCACCGGGCAAGGCGCAGCCGCGTGCAGCGCGCGTTTATGGGACGAGAGGTCATATTGTGTGCGAATTTCGGGATCGAGTTTGAGAAACCGGACAAAATGCGTCGGCACCCACTGGCTGTCGGTCACACGGTAGGTTTCGATCGCTTTGAGCGCTTCCTCGGGATCAAATTTCTCCATCACGACAACGGTGCCACCGAGGCGATGGACGACGGAAGACCATCCCAAGGGCGCGGCGTGGTAAAGCGGTGCAGGGGAGAGATAGACCATCGATCCATCGCCAGGCATGCCGACGCCAACGGTCGCCAATCCCAAGAGCGGAACCGGCGCTTGCGGGTCGGAATCCTCGGGCGGCGCAGGTTTTACGCCTTTGGGACGCCCAGTGGTGCCGCTGGAATAGAGCATGATAAGCCCGGCGTGCGGGTTTTCGGGTGGGGCCTCGCTGTGACGATCAAGCTCGGCGGCAAAGTCATCCTCGCCCCCACTGTCAAGCACGAGGACTTCCAGTTCAGGCAATTGCGCGCGCACTGTCTCCAGCGCCTCGGCAAACCGTGGGGAGGTAATGAGCAGCCGCGCTTCGCTGTCTTTCAGGATATAGGCGATCTCGGGGCCAGTGAGCCGCGTTGAGATGGGCACCAACATCGTGCCAGCGCGCTGAGAGCCCCAGTTGAGGACGTAGTAATCCAGCCGATTTTCCAGCAAGACCGCAAAAGCATCTCCGCCTCGATCGTTCGGGCCGAGACCGCGCGCGTGCAACAGATGAGCAAATCGGTTCGATGACGCGTCCAGCTCACCGTAGGTCATTCGTGCGCCGCTCCCGGTCATGATGATCGCCGGATGATCAGGACGTGTCACGGCGTGCGCAATGGGATGCAGGCTCATATATCTCTCCAATGACGCCGCCGGTCAGGCCTTGTGGACGGCCTGACCGCGATCGGTCTCTCCAAAAAGGAAATCTAGCGCCGCACTTGGGCCACTCAAGCGAAATCGGCGCGCCAAAGCAGCGCCCCAACTGAACCGCAAAAAAAAGGCGGCGGGAAAACCCGCCGCCCATACTCGGACACCCTCTCCAATGTCCGACCCGCTCCAAGGCGGGTTAACTCTTGCTCGTTCTATTGGCCGCCGCCTTGGCCCAACGGAACGTCTGGACGGATACGTCCGTCAGAGGCCAAACCACTCTGTGTGTCCGCTTCAGCCTGCTGTGTGGCCTCTTTCATATAGGGAATCGGGTTTACTGCAACCCCATCGACACGAACTTCGTAATGCAGGTGGGGACCGGTCGAGCGCCCTGTGGACCCGACATAGCCGATCACATCGCCCTTCTGCACGGTCTGACCATCGGCGACGAGCAACTTGGAAAGGTGGGCGTAGCGGGTCTGCAGATCCGCACCATGCTCGAGATAAATGACCAGTCCATAGGTGCGCGATCGATCCGCGCGCGACACTTCGCCGGCGGCGGTCGCGTAGACCGGTGTGCCGGTGGGCGCGGCGAGATCAACCCCACTATGCCTCTTTCGACGGCGCAGGATAGGATGGACACGCATGCCATAGCCGCTCGAAACGCGACCGGTGTTGAGCGGGTTGCGCGAGGGCACCGAGACCGGTTGCGGAATTGTGGTTGTGATATCGGTCGCAAACGGATCCGGGCCAGCGGTGTCGAGCGCAGTCCACTGCGCGAAAAGCTCGCGGAAACTCGGATCGCCCTTTGCGAGCGATTCCTCCTGCGCCTCCTCGATCGGCTTGGTCACCTCAGCGGCGTTAGCCGAGCTGTTTGCAGCCGCCGGCGAGGCGAGTGTCACCGCAAAGGCGGCGCCAATCCCTGTCGCAGTCCGATAAAAAATTTGCCCGAAAGCAAAACGCATAGTGACCCGTTCCTCGCTGCAAGTCTGTTTCGACTTGGCGCCGAATTTTATGGGTGGCGCGCTCCCTTTTTTAGCGATCTGTATTTCTGATTCCGATTTGGTGAGGATTTATCGGGGCGATTCATTAAAGTGCAATGTCCGCGTAAAAGTCGCGCGACAGACCGGCTGCGAGACGCGCCGAGTCGTTGAACGGCGGCTTAACGGCGCCGCGGAAGTGCTCGCCAACAAGGGATTTCCAGTAGGCTTCAGGCGCTTCGCCAAGGGACTTTGCGTGCGCGAGAAAATGCTTGGTGCCCACCGCCACATGCCGGATTTCGTCTTCAAGTATGCGCGCGAGGATTTTCGCGCCGCCCTCGTCGCCCGCAGCCCGCACCCGCTCCAAAGTCGCCGGGGTGACGTCCAACCCGCGCGCCTCAAGCACCATCGGGACAACGGCCAGTCGCGCGGCGACATCGTGCCGGGTCGCGTGCGCGGCCTGCCACAAACCCCCATGCGCCGGTAAAGCGCCGTAATGGCTGCCCAACGACTCCAGCTTGCGGGCGAGAAGCGCGAAGTGCATCGCTTCGTCCGCAGCGACATCGAGGAAATCGCTGACAAAGTCTTCGCCCATGTCTTCGCCGAACCGACCGGCCATATCCAGCGCCAGATCAATCGCCACAAACTCAATATGCGCAAGACTGTGCCACAAGGCGATCCGAGCGCGCTCAGACCCGCCTTTGCCGCGCCTGGGCATTTTGTTCGGCGGCAGAAGCTCGGGCTCGTGCGGACGCGCGGGGGGATCCGGCATTGGCGCGTCAAAAGCAAAGGCCAGCCGCCCTTGACGCCAACCCCGCGCCACGGCCCGCGTCGCAAAGCACTTAGCGCGAGGGTCAGGAGTCAGCAACGCAGCGCGTACCGCGCCTGACACGGTTGGCGCATTCGATCGCATTGCGGTCAAAGCGTCTTGGCAGCGGCGAGCACTTCTTCTGCGTGCCCCTTGACCTTCACCTTGGGCCAGATCTGGGCAATCGCGCCGCCCGCATCGACCAGATAAGTGCTGCGAACCATGCCCAAATACGTCTTCCCGTACATCTGCTTCTCCGTCCATATGCCGAGCGCGTCAGACAGTCCGCCTTCCTCCGCGTCGGTTGCCAGCGGCGTGGTCAGATCGTGCTTGGCTATAAAGTTCTGGTGCTTCTTGGCCGAATCCTTGCTGACGCCGAGGAGTTCAACGCCTGCGGCCTCAAAGTCGCCTTTCAAGGCGGAGAAGTCCTTGGCCTCCGTGGTGCAGCCGGGTGTGTTGTCCTTTGGATAGAAGAAGAGCACCAGCTTTTTGCCGGCAAAGTCGCTGGGTTTGACACTGCCGCCATCAGGCGTGCCCATGGCGATATCGGGAATGGCGTCGCCGGCTGCAGGAAAGTCGCTCATGGTTTTTGCTCCATTTTGGATGAATCAGGGAATGCGTCTAGAATGTCCGCGCCAAAGGTCTGGTTCCAGACTTCGCACACACGGCGTCGCGCTTCGGCAAATTCGCTCAGCAAGCGTGCGTAGCTGTCAACGCCGCAAGCCCGGGCCAAGGCGCGCGAGGCGCATTCGGGAGGTCGGAACGCGGTCGGCGCCAAGAGACGCAGAGAAACCAACATGCGCGTCAGAAGATCATAATCGGGCCGGAAGCTTGGGGGCAAAAGTCCGGCCTGGATAAGAGCCGGGATTGCAGCTCCGAGATCGGGCGAGTACGCTTCCGGATGCGCGTAGGCCAGCGCGACCCTGTCCTTTGTAACCCCTTGCAATTGCAAGAAATGGACAAGAAACTCACAATCAATCAACCCGCCGCGTTGGCGCTTTACGTCAAGTGGACCAACCGGCGATTTGTGCTGCGCCATTTGCGCGCGCATCGCGCTCACTTCGGCGCGCACGCTGTCAGGATCGCGCGGGCGCCGCAGCACCTTGTCCATGATCGCCTCAAGCGCCCCGCGCCCTTCATCCGAACCCACAAGCACGCGCGCACGGGCAAGCGCCATATGCTCCCAGGTCCAGGCCGCGTCGCGCTGGTACTTTTCAAACGCGGCGCAACTTACCGCCAGCGGGCCTTGCGCACCCTGCGGGCGCAGCCTCGTGTCGATCTCGTAGAGAGCGCCTTGCGCGGTCGGCACGGACAAGGCGGCGGTCACGCGACCGGCCAGACGGTTGTAGTAATTGGTGGCTGAGATAGAGCGCGGGCCGTTCGAGGGTTCGCTGAAATCGCCGGCAAACAGATACACAACATCCAAGTCCGACGCATGGGTGAGCGCGCCGCCCCCAAACCGGCCAAGCCCTAGAACCAAGAGCTCGCTGCCCTCAATCCAGCCATGTCGGCGCGCAAATTCCGCATGCGCTGCAGGGACTGCGAGGCTGAGTGCAGCTTCCGCAATGCGGGACAGCGCCGCGCCGATATCAATGGGATCCGCCAGTCCCTCAATCAGTTGAAGACCCAGAGCAAAGCGCAGCTCGCCCGTTACGCGTCGAATCGAGTCGAGCAACGCTTCGTAGTCCTCTCGCCCGGCGCTGCGTTCAATATGCTCGGCGATAGCCTCGACCGAACCCGGCAGCTCCAATGCACCTGGATCCAGAAGGATGTCGAGCAATTCGGGCCGACGCGCAAGCTCGTCCGACAAGGTCGGCGCGAGGGTAAGAGCGGCGACCAGACGGTCCAGCAATTCCGGCTGCGCGGTGAGCAAGCGAAACAAGGTGACCGCGGATGGCGCGCGCTCAAGCACGCTTTCCCAGCGAATCAGGGCACGCATCGGATCATCACTTGCCGCAAGAGCGTCGAGCAAAGCGGGCGTCAGCGCGTCAAACGCGGACAGCGCCTGCTCGCTGCGCAGCGCCTGATAGCGTCCATCCCGCCACGCCGCGACACGCGCCGCAAGCGCCCCTGCGTCATCAAAGCCCAGTGTCGTCAAGCGCTCTTCGCTCTCCTTCACCGGCATCGGTTCAGGTGTGACAGCCCGATCCTGGGGCACAGGTTCACCGATCAGCTCGGCAAAGACAGACGCTGTCTTATCCGTCAGGGTGCGAAGCTCAGCCAGCAGCGCCTTGCCGTTTGCAAGCCCATCGAGCCGGGCGACCGCGTCAAGCGCTTCGCCGCCTGGCAATTCGTGGGTTTGGCGATCGTTCACCATTTGCAGCCGATGTTCAACCACACGCAGTCGATCGTAATTATCGCCGAGGGTTTGCGCCTGATCGGGATCAAGGCGCCCGGCCTGCGCCAGCGCGCCAAGCGCCGCACGCGTGCCCCGCACGCGCAACCCGCGATCGCGACCGCCATGAATCAACTGGAGGGTTTGTACGATGAATTCGATCTCGCGAATTCCGCCGCGCCCGCGTTTGACGTTGAAGCCCGGGCCGGGATCAGGCGGGCCATCCGCCGCGTCTCTGAAAAGCGCGGACAGCGAACGAATCTCCTCCATGGCGCCGAAATCACGCGTCGCGAGACATACAAAGGGCCGGCTCGCTTCGAGGAACGCCTCCCCCGACGCAATATCTCCCGCTGCCGCCCGCGCACGGGTAAACGCAGCGCGCTCCCAGGGGAGAGCCGCGCTTTGATAATGCTCCAAGGCCAAGGCGCGAGGCACCGCCAAAGGGCTGATCTCGCTCGCTGGACGCAGGCGCAGATCGACCCGAAAGACATATCCGTGCGCGGTGTTCTGGGAGAGCAATTTCACGATCCGGCGCGTATAACGTTGCGCGGCCTCACCCGCGTCGTCCTTTGCTCGCACCGGCAATGTTGCAGGATCGTAAAGCAGCACCGGATCAATATCGGAGGAATAGTTGAGCTCGCCCGCGCCCTGCTTGCCCAGCGCGAGCGCGATAAAGCCATCGACGCGCGGCTCGCCCGTGCGCTCGCTGATGGCGGTGCGGATCGCCCGGTCGAGGGCGCGGTCGGCAAATTGTGTAAGCTCGGCAACAACCTTGCTCAAAGGGAAGGCTCCCGCCAAGTCCCCAAGAGCAAGCGCAACCGCGAGCGCCAATCGCTCCTGACGAAGCGCCACTGCGGTGTCCTCATATTGGCCCTGCGCGCGCGCCCATGTAAGCGCCGCCTCACCGCGCCCCTGTGCCAGGATGTCGGATAGGTCGGGCAGCCGGTCCAGCGATCGATTCAGAAACGGCGCGTAGCGGCGCGCGCGTTCCAGAGCGTCGATCCAGGCGGCGTGATCTCCCATTGCTGGCGGATTTGGCCCTCTCTCCAGCGGACCGCAAGGCCTGTGTTTGCCCTGAGGCTTGGGCGCGTTAAGGGGCAGCTGCGCAAAAGCGGCAAGCCGAGGGAAGATCCCATGCCCAAAATCATCATGCCTCCTGAATGGGCTCCACAAGACTGGCTCTGGATTGGCTTCCCGCACCTCGCCGAAGAGTGGCCCGGTGTTCTGGTTAAGGCCCAAGAGCAAATCGCAGCCTTTGCTAACGCCGTGGCCGAGAGTGGCCAGAATGTGAGGCTCCTGGTGCGCAATGAAGCCAACAAGGCGCGCGCCAAAGCGTTGGTCAGTGAGGCGGTGACGCTGGAGCAGCGCATTTATGGCGACATCTGGCTGCGCGACACCGGGCCCTTGATCGTGTTCGAGGAGGGCGAGCTCGCTGCGCGCCGCTTCGGCTTTAACGGTTGGGGAGGGAGATATGAGATGGCCGGGGACGCGACCATCGGCGGCGAGCTGGCGCGTGATTGCGGGCTTTCTCCAAAGATCAGCGCCATGATCCTTGAAGGCGGAGCGGTGGACGGCGATGGCACCGGACTGGCGATCACCACCGAGCAGTGCTTGCTCAACGCCAACCGCAACCCCTCTTTGTCGCGCAACGAGATGGAAACCGAGCTCGCGCATCATCTCGGATTTGAGCGGCTCGTTTGGCTCGGGGATGGCCTTGTGAACGATCACACAGACGGCCATGTCGACAATCTGGCGCGGTTCGTCGGGCCAGCGCGGGTCGTCGTGCCCGATGCGGCCGGAGCGGATGATCTGAACGCGCAAATATACACTGATGCCGCCCACCGCTTGGCCCTGGCCGGTTTGGATGTGGCGCGAATCCCGTCCCCCGGGCGGATCGAGCGCGACGGACAGATCGAACCAGCCAGTTACGTGAACTTTGCCATCACGACGCGGCTTGTGGTGGTCCCGACCTTTGGTTCACCGCATGATGCGGACGGTGTAGCGGCCATCGCAAGTCTCTTTCCCGACCGAGAAACGGTGGGCTTAAGAGCGGAGGCGGTTCTGGCAGGCGGCGGGGGATTCCACTGCGCCAGCCAGCAAATGCCTCGTGCGGTCAGAGGCCCTAGTTAACAATCTGTTATGAGTTTTGCACGATCACTTGTTTATGAGCAGAGCGAAAAGCCTCCCAATGACCGCCTATCAGGCCGCGCAGCAATGGGTTGAAGTCGCCAGCGGCAGCGTGATTGCGCTCACCTGCGCCGCGGCTCTGATCCTCGCCGGCCAGCCGCTCCCCTTCTGAAGGTTACCCTTCCCCAAGCGCTGTAACCCTTTGGCTCGCTGAGCCGAACGCACACGTGACCGCGATGTGACGAAAAGGGTGCGCCATGCTTCGATTGCTGCTTGTCTTAACGCTCACTGCAGGGGTTGCGATGGCGACGATAGGCCAACCCCCGGCGACCGCCGCGCAATCAGCCACGCCGCCAGTGCCGAGCGGACCGGTTTTGGTAGAGCTCTTCACCAGCCAGGGCTGCTCATCGTGTCCGCCCGCTGACCGGCTAGCGGAGAGGCTCGCTCGCGAAGAGGGCCTGGTGATCGTTTCGCGCCCGGTCGACTATTGGGATCGACTGGGCTGGAAAGATACGCTGGCCTCGCCCGACAACACCGCTCTGCAACGCGCCTATGCCCGCCGCGGGCTGAACGGCTATAACGGCGTGTACACCCCGCAAATGGTGGTTGCCGGCGCGTTCGGCGAAGTCGGCTCAAATGAGCGCGCGCTGCGCTCGCAAATCCGCGCCGCCAAGTCTCTTGCGAGCCGCGTTGCCATAAGCGTCAAGCCCGTGGTGGGGCGCGGGTTTGCGGTGGGCGTGGCGGGCCAGCCAGTGCGCACCGCTGAGCTGTGGCTGCTGAGCGTCTCGCGCGAGGAAGACATCGCGATCGGGCGCGGCGAGAACCGTGGTCGCACCGTGCGCTACACCAACGCGCTGATCGATGAAGAGAGACTTGCGACGTGGACCGGCGGAACGTTCAGCCTCGCGATCGAAGCGGACCAGTTAAAGGTTAGCGGCGCCGACCGCTACGCCCTGGTCTTGCGCGAACCGAGCGGCGGACCTGTCCTTGCCGCGCAATGGCTGGACTAAGCGGGGCCCGGCACCGCTAGAAGAGGCGCAAGACGGCCGCGACGGCCGCTCCACCCAGCACCAGGCCGACAATCAGGCGCCACACCCGATCGCTGACCGATCCAAAGACGAGCGAACCAAGCCAATTGCCCAACAGCACGAAGGGGAAGAGCGCCAGACCAAACGTCAGGGTTCGAGCGTTGAGCACGCCGATAGCCACGCCCGACCCCACACCCGCTATCGCTGCGATACCGAACACGCCGATCATCGAGGCCTTGGCGGTCGCCTTTGGGATATCGCGGCTCATGTAATACGGGATCACTGGCGGTCCAGGCATCCCGACGAGGCCCGTCAGCAAGCCGGCGGACAATCCCGTGGCTGTGGTGATGGCTGCGGAGTGCTGGACTAGCCCCCGCTGCGGGAGAAGGATGGCAAAGAAGGCAATCAGCGCGGCCAAAGCGATCAGCACCCGCGCAAAGGCCGGCGGCATCGCATACAGCAACAGCAGACCTGGTAAAGTTCCGGCCACGATAAGCGCGCCGAGGATTAAAACGCTGCGCTCGGCTTCGCGAAGGACAAGCCGCACGTCCGTCAACGCCAAGAGGCCGGCCATGATATTGATGGCCAGCACCGCTTCGACCGGGGATATAGCGAGCGCGAGGACCGGGACCAGCACAATGCCAAAGCCAAACCCGGTCACCCCGCGAACGCCCGCCGCGCCGAGCGTTGCCGCGACGGCCACCGCAATCTGCAGTGCGCTGATCCCCTCGAGGAACTCCACCAGGCCTATTCGATCAGGTCGGGGGCCAGCGCCGCCTCGGTTAACATCGCGGCCGCCTCATCGAGCGAAAGGACCTTCTGCTCCTTCTCGCCCAGAGTGCGCATCGCCACCGTGCCTTCCTCGGCTTCGCGTTTGCCGACGACCAACAGGTGCGGAACCTTGGCCAGCGAATGCTCGCGCACCTTGTAGTTGATCTTCTCGTTGCGAAGATCACTGTCGACCCTCAGGCCCGCCGCCTTCAGCTTGGCTTCCACGTCGAGCGCGTAGTCATCGGCGTCCGACACAATCGTCGCCACCACAGCCTGCTTAGGCGCCAGCCACACGGGCAGTTTGCCCGCATAGTGCTCGATCAGGATGCCGATAAAGCGTTCGAGCGAGCCGAACAGCGCGCGGTGAAGCATCACAGGACGGCGCTTCTCGCCGTCTTCGCCGACATAGCTGATGTCGAACGCTTCAGGCAGGTTCATATCGACTTGCAGCGTGCCGCACTGCCAGTCGCGGCCGATGGCGTCGCGCAGCACAAACTCGAGCTTGGGCCCGTAAAACGCGCCTTCGCCTTCATTGATGGTGTAGGCGAGACCCATGCCATCCAGCGTATCGGTGAGCGAACCTTCCAGCACGTCCCAGATCTCGTCCGAGCCCATGCGGTTTTCCGGCCGCGTGGAAAGCTTGATCCGCACATCGTCGAACCCGAACTGGCTGTAGATATCGAGGATCAGCGCAACCACGTCGCGGTTCTCGTCGTTCAGCTGCTCGGGCGTGCAGAAGATGTGTGCATCGTCCTGCGTGAAGTGGCGCACGCGCATCAGGCCATGGAGCGCGCCCGACGGCTCGTAGCGGTGCACCTTGCCGAATTCTGCCATGCGCAGCGGCAGATCGCGATAGCTTTTGAGGCCATGCGCGAACAGCGACACGCCGCCCGGACAGTTCATCGGCTTCAATGCAAAGACGCGTTCATCTTCGGTCTGCGTCGTGAACATGTGCTCGCCATAGTTGAACCAGTGGCCTGAGGTCTCCCACAGGCTGCGGTCCATCACGTCGGGCGTGTTGACCTCGACATAGCCCGCCTCTTCCTGACGGCGGCGCATATAGGTGAGCAGGCCCTGGAACATCTGCCAGCCATCCGGGTGCCAGAACACCGCTCCGGGAGCGAAGTCCTCGAAGTGGAACAGGTCAAGCTCGCGGCCCAGCTTGCGGTGGTCGCGCTTGGCGGCCTCCTCAAGCCGGTGGAGATGAGCGTTGAGCTGCTTCTTGTTGAGCCAGCCCGTACCGTAAATGCGCGTCAACTGCGCATTCTTCTGGTCACCGCGCCAATAGGCTCCCGCCGTGCGCATCAGCTTGAAGGCCTGTGGGTCCAGCTTACCCGTGCTGGCGAGGTGCGGCCCACGACACATATCGAGCCACGCGCCTTCGCTGCCCGGATCGCCCGACCAGTAGACCGTCAAATCCTCGCCTTCGGGCAGTTCCTTGGCCCATTCCGCCTTGAAGCTTTCGCCATCCGCTTCCCACTTGGCGATCAGATCATCGCGCGACCACACTTCGCGGATGAGAGGTTTGTCCGCCTTGATGATCTCGCGCATCTTCTCTTCGATCGCGGGCAAGTCTTCGAGACCAAATGGCTCACGCGACGCAGGCGCCATCACGTCATAGTAGAACCCGTCATCGGTTGCCGGACCAAAGGTGATCTGCGTGCCCGGCCACAAGGCCTGCACCGCTTCAGCCAGAACGTGGGCGTAATCGTGGCGCACCAATTCGAGCGCGTCAGCCTCGTCTTTGGAAGTGATAAGAGCGAGCTCAGCGTCGCCCTCAAAAGGACGACCCATATCGCGAACTTCGCCATCCACGCGCGCAGCCAAAGCCGCCTTCGCGAGGCCCGGGCCAATCGCGGCGGCGACATCGGCGGGCGTTGCGCCCGCTTCCATCTCTCGCACCGAGCCGTCGGGGAGGCTAATCTTGAACATCTTGGTCATCGTCAAAAATTCCGTCTGCTCTTGCGCGCGCCCTAAGCGAAGCGAACGCGCGCCGAAAGAGCGGTGTGAGGGTTTGATAACGATTTCGGGAGGACACCGCACCACCCGAAACCGGGTTGGCGGTGGCTAAGCGCTTAACGCGTGACCAACCGCCCCCGGACATCCGAGGTTGTAGTTGTCAGTGTTGTGGTCAGCGAAAAGATCATGCCCGCTAGATAGCGATCCGAGATTGCAATGTCATTACCGGATTAGCCCGGATCGCATATTGGAAAGTCTCGACGCCTATTTGGAAAGGAGACTTGACAATATGACACTTTATATGACAAGTCTACTTTCCATAGTTGAAAGGGAGCTTTACTAATGAAGAATCCGTACAGAGCGCTCGCCTGGTCCGCTCTCATGATTGGCGCCGCCATTGCGATGCAGGTCTATGGGTTCAGCGACGCCGCCAGCTACAGTGTGACCGCCGGGCTTGGCGGAGCCGCGTGGGGGACGCTCAGTTCCAGCAGCGCCTGCACCGGAGGCCCCCTCCAATGAACGGGACCAAACCGCAAAAAACCGGCTTGCTAGGACGCGGGCCGTGGTTCTGGCTGAGCCTGACCGCTGGTTGCACCGCCGCTGTTGTCGGCCTCAAGTTCAGCGGTGCGATCGAGAAATCGACGACCGCCCTTCTCCTGATGGTGGTCCCGCTCGGCACGTTTCTGGCGATGTTGGCATCGCTGCTCCGGGTGAACGAGAGCGGATCGGGCAACTGCGTGCAGAGGGGCGAGGCGCAGCGCCGCTACATCAAGCGGGTGGCGGTTTTCACCTCGCTCTATCTTGCAACCTTCGCCGCGCTCACCTTCCTCGATCAGCTTGGCGAAGCGCCACTCGCCGCCCGCTTCATCGTGGCCGCTATGCCCGGAATTGCCATCATCGGGGTTTTCTGGGCCATCGGTCGCCTGATCGTCGAGGAAGGCGACGAGTTCATCCGCATGCTCACCATCCGCCAGACGCTGGTCGCCTCGGCGCTGGCCATGAGCGCAGCCTCGGTCTGGGGCTTTCTGGAAAGCGCTGAGCTTGTCGCACATGTCGATGCTTATTGGTACGCGGTGGTGTGGTTTGGCGGTCTGTTTGTCGGCGCGCTGGCCAACCGGATCGAATACGGCACTTGGGGAGCAGCGTGATGGGTGGTGCCACAAGAGGTGCAACGTGAAGAACCGTCTCAAGGTGCTGCGCGCCGAGCGCGATTGGTCGCAGCAAGACCTAGCTGAGCGGCTCGGCGTCTCGCGCCAAAGCGTGAACGCGATCGAAAAGGGCCGCTATGATCCCTCCTTGCCGCTGGCGTTCACTATCGCCGAAGTGTTCGAACTGCCGATTGAGGCAATCTTTAGCCGCGATTGAAGCCTTACGCCTCCTGCGCCTTCGTGCCCGCCGCAACACTTGTACGGTGGGTGCCAGCCAAGGTCGTCGAACGCTCTTTAACGCCCGCCACAAAGCGCCATTCGCTGGTCGCAGTGGTGGGAGTGAGTTCGATCGCCATATAGCCGCGTTGCGATGTATCAGCCCAGACAAGCTCGGGGTTTTCCGCCACCAGGGCGCCTGCCAATCCGGCCGGTGGGATCATGCCAAGATAGCTCTCAAGGCCGGGCGAGGTCACCCCGGGCGTGGCAAACTCGACGCCGATCTTTGCGCCTTTATGCGCAAGATCAAAGCTCCACGCGTTGTGCGTATCCCCTGCCAGGACGACAAGGTTGGCGTCCGCTTCAAGCGCCCGCTCAAACAGGCGGTCGCGCGCGGCGGGATAGCCGTCCCACGCATCCATGTTGGAGGGGAGACCAGCCGCGCGCGCCAGGGCGCCTGCTTCAAGGCGGCGTCTGAGATAGTCAGGAAGGCCATCGGGTATTGCGGCGAACAGGGCCTTGGGCGCCTTCTGCTTCCCGATTAACACTTGCTGCACTAGCACCTGCCAAGTGACGCCCCGTGCGCGGGACGCGGCGAGCCCGACGCCCAGCCACTCCTCTTGGCGTTCGCCCAGCATCTGGCGCTCAGGATCGAGGTACTCGCCGCCGGCAAAAGCTTTTATAGAAGCCGCCATCGCCTCCGGGTCCGCTTCCCCCTTGAGCACTTTTTCGACGCTGAACTGCTCTTCGCGTCCTTCCAGCCGCGTATCGATGCGGAAGAGAGTCGCGAGATCGCCGACATCATAGGCGGCGTAAGGCTCGTCCGAGATCGGCATCCATTCGCGATAGACGCGCTGAGCGATAGCCTTGCGGGTTGGCCAGTCGCCTTCAGTGTCGCCTTGGTGGTTTTGTGCGCCGTTCTGCCAGCTGTCGTTTGCGCTTTCGTGGTCGTCCCACACCATGATCATCGGCAGCACTTGATGCAAGCGCTGGAGATCGGGATCAGCGCGATAGGTGGCGTAGCGCAGGCGGTAGTCCGCAAGCGTGATGATCTCGTTGTTGGGTTCAAGGTCACGGCTCGGATGGGTCTGGCCCGTCGAGGGGTAGGTGCCATCGCCATATTCGTAAATGTAGTCGCCCAAATGCACGGCCAGGTCGCAATCGTTGGCCTCCACGGCGTGGGCGTAAGCGTTGAACCAGCCAAAGCCGTAATTGGCGCAGGAGAAGACCGCCATCCGGAACGCCTGGGTCGGACCCTGCGGCAAGGTGCGGGTGCGTCCCACCAGCGACATGGCGCCATCGGGCGCGATGAAGCGGAAGAAATACCAGCGCGCAGGCTCAAGCCCTTGGGCGGTTGCCTTGGCGCACCAATCGCGGTTGGGGCTTGCGGTCACGCGGCCCTCAGCGAGGATCTGCGTAAAGTCCTCGCTGGCTGAAACCTGCCATTCGAGCGCGGCCTCAGCGTCTGCGACGAAGCGCGTCCATAGCAGGACACTTGTCGCCTGCGGTTCGCCGCTCGCGACGCCATGCGTGAAGCCGCGGCCAAAGCTTCGCGCTGAGCCCGGAACGGCGGCAAGCGCGGCGGACGCACCGGCAAGGCCGAACAGGCCGCGACGGGTCAGGGCGGTCGAAGACGGGGCGGGTTGGTGTGTCGTGCTGCTCTTTGACATACCGGACGCGCTATAGCGCGATCATGGCATCGCTGTGACACACCTTGCCAATACTGGCGTCAAGCGGGCATGAGCTGTCGGCATGAACGACACGCGCTTTCACGATATGCCCGATGGACGCCGGATCGCCTTTCGTCACACCAAAGGCGCCGGAAAACACGCCGGGCCCACGCTGGTGTTTCTGCCGGGTTACATGTCCGATATGGCCGGGAGCAAAGCCTCCGCCCTGTTCGCGAGCGCGCAAGAGCTCGGACGCGGCTGCCTGCTGCTCGATTACTCCGGCTGCGGGGAAAGCTCGGGCGACTTTGCCCAAGGCACACTCTCGCGCTGGCGCGAAGAGGTTCTCGCGTTGATCGAAGCCTGCGTTGACGGGCCTGTCTTGCTGGTTGGGTCCTCTATGGGCGGGTGGCTGATGTTGCTAGTGGCCGAGGAGCTGCGCGAGAGCGACTTGCACCCGCTCGCCGGGATTATCGGCGTTGCCCCCGCGCCCGATTTCACCACATGGGGCTATTCCGAAGAGCAGCGCGCGGCGATGGCAGCGGGCGAGACCGTCTACGAAGACAATCCCTATGGCCCCGAGCCCACTCCCACCTATCCCGGCTTTTTCGCTGATAGTCAGGACCAGCTTATGCTTGCCGCGCCGATCACACTCGATTGCCCAGTGCGACTGCTCCATGGAAGAGAGGACGCCGACGTCCCGTGGGAGATCAGCGTGGCTCTGGCCGAGGCGCTCGATACACACGATGTACAGCTCACTCTGTTATGGGACGGCGATCATCGTCTGTCGCGCGATACGGATATCGCCCTGCTGCGACGCACCGTTGCCGCCTTTTATGAGAGCTGAATGAGCCTTTTTCCCATCCTCCTTCCCTTGGCCGTGCTGCAGGTCGGGCCCAATCCGTACAACACAAGCGTGATCGGCGGACCGGACGATCTGCGCAACCGTCCCGAACGCCCGCAGGACCCTTCGCAGCCAGCCGCGTTGACCGATCCCAGCGCGGCGTGGCTTTCGCAGTGCCTCACGCAATTGGAAACCGACGCGGCGCGCGCCCACGCGCAGGCGCAGATCAAACGCAGCGAAGGCCTTGGCGTGGAGCGTGTGGTCGCCAATCACTGCCTCGGCTTGGCGGCAACTGAGCTGGGCTTATGGGACGACGCGCGCGCAGCCTTTATCGCGGCGCGTGATGAAACACCTGAGGGCGAGATCCGCGCCCGTGCGCGGTTTGGGGCGATGGCGGGCAACGCGGCGCTGGGCGGGGGCGATGCGGCCGGAGCGCTGACCCTGCTTGAGGCCGCGCAGGTCGACGCGCAAACTTCGGCCTCCACACCGCTGCAAGTGATCACCGCGATCGACACCGCCCGCGCGCTGGTCGCCCTGGATCGCGGCGAAGAGGCGCTCGCGCCGCTCGAGATCGCGACCAGTCTGGCCCCACAAGCCAGCGAAGGCTGGCTGCTTAAGGCGACCCTCTTGCGCCGGCTCGATCGTCTTGGCGACGCTCAGGCGGCGATTGAACAAGCGGTGGCGCTGTCCCCACAAGAGGGGGACATTGGTCTAGAGGCCGGTGTGATTGCGATCCTGGCCGGGCGCGAAGACGCCGCGCGCGCCAGCTGGCAATCGGTTATCGACACGCAACCGGATTCGCTGGCAGCCGAGAGCGCGCGGGGCTATCTTGCGCAAGTTGGACCGGTCCAACCGGCCGTTTCGGAAGACCCGACCCCATGACAAAATTCTCGGTTCTTGATCTTGTCCCTGTGCGAGAGGGCGGCTCGCTCAGCGACGCCTTTGCCGCCAGCGCCGCTCTCGCAAAGAAAGCCGAAGAGCTGGGCTGCGTCCGGTTCTGGGTGGCCGAACACCACGCCATGGACGGGATTGCAGGCGGCGCAACCTCGGTTGTGCTCGCGCATATTGGCAACGCCACCAACACCATCCGTATCGGGGCGGGCGGGATTATGTTGCCCAACCACACACCGTTCCAGATTGCCGAACAATTCGGCACACTCGACGCGCTGTTCCCCGGCCGGGTGGATCTGGGCCTTGGCCGCGCGCCAGGCGCAGGGCCTGAACTCCAGCGCGCGCTGCGCAAGAATCTGGCCCAGGCTTCGGAGCGCTTTCCGCAGGATGTGATCGAACTGCGCGCGCTGCTCACAGGCGATGTGGAGCTGCCCGTGACCGCGACCCCTGGCCTTGGCGCGAAGGTCGAGATGTGGATGCTGGGCTCCAGCCTGTTTGGAGCGCAGCTCGCGGCCAATCTGGGCATGCCTTACGCCTTTGCCGCCCACTTCGCGCCCGATCATCTTGACGAAGCGCTTGCGGTCTATCGCCGCGAGTTCCAGCCGTCCGATGCGTTGACAGAGCCGTATGTGATGGTCGCGATGAATGTGTTTGCCGCCCACACACGCGCGGAGGCCGAACTGATCGCTTCGAGCCAACAACAGGCCTTTGTCAGCTTGCGCACCGGGAAGCCGGGCCGCCTGATGCCGCCGATCCCGGGCTACCTCGACAGCCTGCCTGCTCAAGCGCGCGCCATGCTGGCGCATGTCGGCCAAGCGGGCGCCGTCGGCACGCCAGCGGATGTGCGCGCGCATATTGAGGCCTTTGTTAGCCGCACCCGGGCCGACGAAATTCTCTTGTGCGGGTCGACCTATGACCCGCAAGCGCGACTGACCACGCTCGAGCTTACGCTCGATGTTATACACTCAGAACTTACCGTTTAGCCTGCGTGCGCATCCGTGATCATCGCGCTTGCGCGGCGCGGGTCTCTCGCGGTATTCAAGACCAATAGAAACGCGCTTGGGCAATAAAATTTCGTAGACGCAATTGCCCCAACCGCGGACCCAACGGCGCACAGTACCGGGAGAGACGCGGTGTCGAACGCTTCCACGATTGAACGGCCCTCCAAGGCGCAGCTCCGCCTCGCCCTTATCCCCTATGTCAGGGCGTCGATCCTTCCCGGCGACACGCCTTTGTCCGACGAAGCGCTTGCGGAAACGGCGGAGTTTCTGGTGTCGGTGGGCTTCTCGCGCGAAGCGGGTAACGCGGCGCTGCTGCTCGAATCGACCACCACAGGCCGCCGACGGCTGCGCATTGGCATCGTCAACGATGACAGGCCGTTCCTTGTCGATTCGGTCGCCGCCCTGATCAACGCGATGGGCCTATCCATCAACATACTCGTCCACCCGCTTATCCCGATCCATCGCGATGCGGCGGGAGAGGTGATCGCGATTGGCGGTGAGAGCGCAGCGCCCGAATCGATGATCTATGTCGAGACCCCGCGCGTCGACGCGCGCCAACGCCGTGAGCTGATGGTGCAATTGCGCGCAGTGCTTGAAGACGTGCGCGCTGGCGTGGAGGATTGGCCTGCTGTCCAGGCGATCATGGAGCGCGACGCGGCCTTGCTCGCCAAGGCCAAGGGACCCAACGCCGCTGAGGAAGCCAAGCTTCTGCGATGGCTGAATGACGGCATGCTGACCCAGCTCGGCCATGTCACACGCGCGCGCGACGGCGCCCTTGCCGATACGCTGGGCATCTGCCGCGCAAGCGCGCGCGACGTGCTTTCGGAAAGTTCGTATGAGCGCGCCTTCGCCTGGTTCGAAGAACCGGACGCCAACGGGGATCCTCGCACCTTGCTGATCCTCAAGGCGAACCGCATGTCGAACGTGCATCGCCGCACCGCGCTTGACCTTTTCATCGTCCCCCGGCGAACCGATGACAGCCCTAACGGCCCGGTCACGGCGCTTTCGGTTCATGTTGGCGTGTGGACCAGCGCGGCGTTGGCGACGCGCACCGACGACGTGCCGATCCTTCGCGGACGCCTGGCTGCGTTGACCCGCGAATACGGACTGAGTTCCAAAAGCCATACGGGTAAAGCGCTGGTCCACGCCTTTTCGACCTTGCCTTACGACCTGCTTGTCGGATTCAGCCCTGCGGACACGCGCAATCTGATCACTTCCGTGATGAGTCTGGTCGACCGCCCGCGGCCACGCCTGATTCTGGTGAGTTCCCCGCTTGAACGCCACATATACGCCTTTGTGTGGCTGCCGCGCGATATGATGTCGACGGCCATCCGGCTCGAGATCGAAGCGCTGCTAGGGCAGATCGAGGGGGCCAAAGCGCTTGACTGGAGCCTTGAGGTTGAAGCGGGCGGATTGGCGATGCTTCAATTCCTGCTCGACACGCGCGAGACCCGGTCCGTACCCGAGACCGCGCCGATTGAGCGTCAGCTTGAAGATCTGCTGCGCGGCTGGGGCGAAGCGGTCGAGGAAGCGCTGAGCGACGGCGAAGAGGGGGGCCGCGCGGTGGCGATCGCAATGCGCTACGCCGACGCTTTCCCGCAGGAATACCGCAGCCGCTTCGGAGCGGCCGAAGCCGCGCGCGACATTACCCGGCTGCGCGCTCTGGCGGCGCGCGCGGGACGCACAGCGGATACGCGCGATGCGCGGCTCTACCGGCTCGACACCGATCCGGTCGGCGCGCTGCGGCTGAAAGTCTACCACACCCGCGGCGATCTGGCCTTGTCCGACGCGGTTCCTGAGCTTGAGAACTTTGGCCTGCGCGTGATGACACAGACGACCACTCGGCTCGCCGAGGGCGCGCTCGGGACAATCCACGATTTCGCGCTGGAGACCCCGCCGGGCTTTGACGCAGACCGGGTGCTCGAACGCACCGACGTGATCGAAGCGGCGATCGCCGAAGTCCTTAACGACGGGGCAGAAGACGATCCTTTCAACCGACTTGTCATCGACACCGGCCTGACCGCGCGCGAAGCCGAATGGATGCGCGCCATTTACCGCTATCTGCGCCAAGCGGGCATGAGCTTTACAATCTACACCGTCGTCGACGCTCTGGCGCGCGCGCCGCACGTGACCCGTGCCATGATCGACCTGTTCACCGCTCGCCACCACCCCGCCTTCCAGGGCGACCGCGAAGCGGCGATCAAGCGGGCCGGGGCCGCGTATTCCGATGGCCTGACGCGCGTCTCTGCGATCAACGATGACCGGCTCTTGCGGCTTTACCGGGCGACCATCGACGCGTGCGTGCGCACCAACGCTTTTGCGCCAGCCTCGACCGAGGCACTCGCTTTCAAGATCGATTCCGGCCTCATGCCTGGCCTGCCCAAGCCTGTGCCTTGGCGCGAAATCTTCGTCTATTCGCGCCGCGTCGAGGGCGTTCACCTGCGTTCCGGCCCCGTCGCGCGCGGAGGGCTGCGCTGGTCCGACCGGCGCGATGATTTCCGCACCGAGATTCTTGGCCTGATGAAGGCGCAAAAGGTCAAGAACGCGGTGATTGTTCCCTCGGGCGCCAAAGGAGGGTTCTACCCCAAGCGACTGCCCGACCCGGGGAAGGACCGCGACGCCTGGGCCAAAGAGGGACAGGCCAGCTACGAAGTTTTCATCCGCACGCTCTTGTCCATTACGGACAATTATGTCGAAGGCGCGGTGGTGCACCCTGATCACGTGCGCGTGCTCGACGGCGAGGACCCGTATTTTGTCGTGGCGGCGGACAAGGGGACTGCGCGTTTTTCCGATGTCGCCAATTCCATCGCGCAGGCGCGCGATTTCTGGCTCGATGACGCCTTCGCCAGCGGCGGTTCGAACGGCTACGACCACAAGGCAATGGGCATAACCGCCAAAGGTGCGTGGGTCAGTGTCCAGCGCCACTTACTGGAAATGGGCATCGATGTTCAAACCGACAGCGTCCGGGTTGCCGGCTGCGGCGACATGTCGGGCGATGTGTTTGGCAACGGTATGCTGCTGTCCAAGGCGATCAAGCTCGTCGCCGCTTTCGACCACCGCCATATCTTTCTGGACCCAGACCCGGACCCGGCCACCAGCTGGAACGAGCGTCGCCGCGTGTTCGATCTCCCGCGTTCGAGCTGGGAGGATTACAATCCCGAGCTGATCTCAAAAGGCGGCGGCGTTTACCCACGCAGCGCGAAACGGATAGAATTGCCCGAAGAGGCGCGCGCCATGCTGGGCGTTGATGCCCCCGAGATCGAACCCGACGCGCTGATCACCGCGATCCTAAAGGCGCGGGTGGATCTGCTTTGGTTTGGAGGCATAGGCACCTACATCAAGGCCGCGCACGAGAACAACGCCGAGGTCGGTGACCCGGCGAATGACGCCCTGCGGGTGAACGCCAAGGAGGTCGGCGCAACGGTTGTCGGCGAAGGCGCCAATCTGGGTGCAACGCAGGCCGGGCGCATCGCCTTTGCGCGCAAGGGTGGGCGGATCAACACCGACTTTATCGACAATTCCGCTGGCGTTGATTGCTCGGATAACGAGGTGAATATCAAGATCGCTCTCGCCGCCGCGCAGCGCGCGGGCGAACTCGACGCGGCGGCGCGCAACACGCTGCTTGAAGATATGACCGAAGAAGTCGCCGAGATTGTTTTGGAAGACAATCGGCTGCAGGCGCTCGCGCTGTCGACCGCCGAAGCGGCCGGCTCCGACGCGGTACCAAGCCTGGTGCGCCTGATAGAGCGGCTGGAGGAGACCGGCGCGCTCGACCGCCAGACCGAAGGCCTTGCCGATGCCGAAACCTTCACCCGCCGCGCCGCTGAGGGTGCCGGGCTGACGCGCCCGGAACTCGCGGTGCTGTTGTCGTCGGCTAAGCTGGTGCTGCAAGACGCCATCGAAGCGTGCACTTTGCCCGAAGATCCACAGCTTGAGAGCCACCTCATCGCGCTGTTTCCCGCGCCGATGCGCGAGCGCTTCCCTCGCTTTCTGCGCGAACACCCACTGCGCCGCGAACTTGTGGCGACCGATCTGGCCAACCGCATCGTTAACCGCATCGGCCTCGTCCACGCCTTCGAACTCGCTGAGGAGGAAGGCGTTACCCTCGCTCAGGTCGCAGCGGCGTTTGTGGTGGTGGAACGTTTGTTCGATCTACCCACGCTATGGCGGAGCCTCGACCACGAACCGATGGCCGAAGCCGCGCGCCTCGCTCTGTTTGACCGTCTCGGCGCGGCGGTGGGCAACCTTATGTCCGATGTGCTGCGCAGCTCGGCCGGGCAAGTCGACGCTGCGCGCCTGATCGAAGAGCTGCAGCCGGGCGTAGACGCGCTCAAGCAAGCGCGAAGCGACCTTGTGAGCGCGGAAACACGCGCGCGGGCCGGAGCGCTTCACAGCCGCCTGATCGAGCAAGGCGCGCCCGACACCCTGGCCCAGCGCGTGGCGAACCTGTTCGACCTTGACGGCGCAGTGGGCTTAGCCAAGCTAGCGCAAAGCGCAGACATTGAGCCGACCCTTCTCACGCAAGCGTTCACCGATATTGGCGAGCGTCTTGGCCTTGATTGGGCGCAGGGGACATCAGCCTACATGTCGCCCTCGGATGTATGGGAGCGGCTGTTGGTGAGCGGTCTGGCGCGCGATTTTCAGCAGATGCGGCTCGACTTTCTCGGCCGGCTCCTGGTCGACGACGTCGGCCGTGCCCAGCCCCTAAATGCCGTCGCCGGATGGTGCGCGCGCAACGCCGGGGGAGTCGAGCAATTCCGCACCATGATCGCGCGCGCGCAAGCGCATCAGCCGATCTCTCCGGCGGTTCTGGCGCAAATTGCCAGTCAGGCGCGCAACCTCCTTGAACGATAGGCCGCTTGACGAGCGCGGGTTTTGACGCGACCCGTGCTTGGGAAAGGGACTCGAGAGAACACTTTATGAGCGAACCGAGCGAAAGCGCGGATATCGTCATCGTCGGCACCGGCCATGGCGGCGCGCAAGCCGCGATCTCTTTGCGCCAACGCGGGGCTGAAGGGCGCATCGTGATGATCGGACGCGACACCGCGCCACCTTATGAGCGCCCGCCCTTGTCTAAGGAGTACCTCGCCGGCGACAAGGCCTTTGAACGCATCTTGATCCGTCCCGAAAAATTCTGGGCCGACAAAGGCGTCGAGCTCAAGCTTGGCGCCGCGGTTGCGGCGGTGGACGGCGCAGCGCACCAAATCACGCTCAGCGATGGATCGACCATCGGCTATCGCAAGCTGATCTGGGCAGGCGGCGGCGATCCCCGGCGCCTGGCCTGCCCCGGCGCTGGGCTAAAGGGCGTGTTCTATGTTCGCGACAAAAGCGACGCGGATGCGATGATGGATGCGCTCAGCGCGGGCGCGAAGCGCGCGGTGGTGATCGGCGGAGGGTATATCGGCCTCGAAGCCGCCGCCGTGCTGCGCAAGCTCGATTGCGCGGTCACAGTGGTCGAAACGCAAAACCGTGTGCTGGCGCGCGTTGCGGGCGAAACCTTGTCGCGCTTTTACGAGGACGAACATCGCCAGCATGGCGTGGATCTGCGCCTTTCCACCGGAGTGAGCCAGATTCTCGGCGATGGGGGCAAGGTCGCTCGTGTCGCACTCGACACCGGCGAAGAGATTGCGTGTGACATGGTCATTGTCGGCATCGGTATTGTCCCGTCAATCGCACCGCTGATTGCTGCAGGCGCCGCGGCCTCAAACGGGGTCGATGTCGATTTCTGCTGCCGCACTACGCTCGATGATGTTTACGCCATTGGCGATTGCGCAGCGCACGCCAACCCGTTTGCCGACCAAGCTGTCATTCGCCTTGAATCGGTGCAGAACGCCAACGACATGGCCAACACGGTGGCCAAAGCGATCATGGGCGAAAAAGAGCCCTACGAAGCGCTGCCATGGTTTTGGTCGAACCAGTATGACCTGAAGCTGCAGACCGCGGGGCTCAACCTCGGCTTTGATCAGGCGATCACGCGCGGCGATCCGGCCACCCGCAAGTTTACGATCGTGTATATGAAGGAAGGGCGCCCCATCGCCTTTGACTGCGTCGGGACGATGAAAGACTATGTCCAGGGCCGCAAGCTGCTTGAAAGCCGGCCGGACAAGATCGATCCCGCGCTGCTTGCCGATCCTGAAACGCCGCTTAAAGAGCTGCTCTGAGGTTGGGTTCGAGCCTGGCGAGCGCCCATTCCGCCGCCTCCGCAACCACGGCATCGGGATCTTGTGTGAGCGTTCTCACCGGCCCGATCAGCGCCGCGTCGCCGCTGTTCCCAGCCGCGTAGAGGCAGTTGCGGACAAACCGGTTGCGCCCAATTCGTTTGATGGGCGAACCCGAAAAAACGCGGCGAAACCCCGCATCACCCAACGCCAGCAATTCAGCCAGGCGTGGCGCAACCAACTCGGCGCGTGGCATAAACTCGCGCGCAGCGTGGGCGGCTTGCGCAAATTTGTTCCATGGGCACACCGCGAGGCAATCATCGCAGCCATAGATGCGGTTGCCGAGCGCAATCCGAAACTCCTCTGGAACCGCGCCTTTGTGCTCAATCGTAAGATAGGAAATACAGCGCCGCGCATCGATCACATAGGGGCTGGGAAACGCGTCGGTCGGGCATGCGTCCAGGCAGGCGCGGCAGGTGCCGCATTGATCGCGCTGGGGATCGCTCGGCGCGAGATCGAGCGTAGTGTAGATCGCGCCCAGAAAGAGCCAACTGCCATGCTCGGGGCTCACCAGATTGGTGTGCTTACCCTGCCAGCCGATCCCCGCCGCCTCGCCCAGCGGCTTCTCCATGACAGGAGCGGTGTCGACAAAGACTTTGACCTCAGCGCCGGGTTCTTGCTCGGTCAGCCATCGGGCGAGCGCCTTGAGCCGTTTCTTTACGACATCGTGATAGTCCTTGCCTTGCGCGTAAACCGATATGCGCGCGTGGCTTCGCGCGTTTTCCAAAGCCAGCGGGTCGCGCCCCGGCGCATAGCTCATACCCAGCGCTATGACCGAGCGCGCCTCGGGCCACAGGCTTTGGGGCGACCGACGGTGATGGAGGCGTGTCTCCATCCACTCCATCGATCCGTGGTGCCCTTCTCCCAACCATTCCTCCAGCCGCGCGCCGCGCACCGGATCTTCACGCGCGCTTGCAACCCCGCAAGCGCTGAAACCGAGCGCGCGCGCCTTGTCGGAAAGACGGCTGGCCAAATCATCGCTGATTTTTATGGTAAGCGCTGGGTTAACCATGTTTGGGGTTACTCCCGTTTAGCCGCCCCCTTTAACCAGCGGACCCATGGATATGGCAGTAGGCGATCTTGAGCACGCGAGCAAACGGGCGGAAACGCTGGCTCGCCCGGAAACTGAACCCGACAACAGGCCCCTTGCGATCGAAGCGCGCGGGCTGGTCAAAAGCTTTGACGGCACCCGCGCGGTGGACGGCGTCGACCTAAACGTGCCCGAAGGCGCGATCTATGGCGTGCTGGGCCCCAACGGAGCGGGCAAGACGACAACCTTGCGTATGCTGCTGGGTATTATCGACCCTGACGAAGGCGTGCGCCGTGTGTTTGGAAACGACCGCCCGCATGATCTCAGTCGATTGATCGGCTACCTGCCTGAGGAGCGCGGCCTCTACCCCGCCATGAAAGCGGTGGAGGCGATCGCGTTTATGGGAGCGCTGCGGGGTCTGACGCTCGCTGAGGGGCGCAAGCGTGGCCTCGAACTGCTCGAACGCCACGATCTGGGCTACGCAGCAGACCGCCAGATTCGCCAGCTTTCCAAGGGCATGGCGCAGACCGTCCAGCTGCTGGGCACGTTGGTGCACCAGCCGCGCCTGGTGGTTCTGGATGAGCCGTTCTCAGGGCTAGACGCGATCAACCAGGGCAAGCTGGAGCGGATGATCCGCGCGCTGAGCGAAGAGGGGGTGACGGTGATCTTTTCCACCCACGTCATCCACCACGCCGAACGCTTGTGCGAAGGCGTCGCGATCATCGCCGGAGGCCGCGTGCCCTACGCTGGCAGCGTCGAGACTGCGCGCGATCGCATCCCGGCTCAAGTTCGGCTGGAGACAAGCGCACGCGACGGCGGCTGGACCGCCGCTCTGCCGCAAGACGCGCGGCGCGAAGGCAACTTCTTCTACTTCTCTTTGCCCGAAACCGGCGTCGAACCCCTGCTCAAGAGCCTGATCGAAGGCGAAGCGGGGATCCTGTCACTCTCAATCGAGCGCGCTGGCTTGCACGACGCTTTCGTCGCGATTGCCGGCGAAGCAGCGGCCCGCCAGCTCGAAGCCGACGCCCAAAGCTCTTGAAAGACGAGACACGCTGATGACCAACCAAGCTTCTGCTGACGTGAAGGCGCGCCTTTCCTTCCTCGAAGCCGCCTGGGTGATTGCCCGACGCGACTTTGTCGCGGTTCTGTTCAGCCGCGCTTTTCTGTTCTTCCTGGTCGGGCCGCTCTTCCCCGTGCTGGTCGGCGGGCTGGCGGGCGCAATCGGCAAGACGAATTCGCAACAGGCCGTCAGCGTCGAGATCGGCATTGCCATGACCGCGCAAGACAACGCAGCGATGATCGCAGCGGCGACCACTTTGCGCCCGAAACTGCGCGGCGCCACGCCGATGCTAACCGAGATCGACGAAGCGCGGGGCAACCCGGATTTCGACGCGCGCGCCTTCATGGACGCGCGCCGGGGGAATTACGCGGCGATCGTAACCGGCAATTTGGATGCGCCTAAACTGGTTGGCACTCAGCGTCAGGTCGACCGATGGAGCGGGCCGATTGAGCTCGTTGCCGCCACCGCCGCGGGCGCTTCGCCTTCACGATTCCCCGAAGCGCAATCCGAGGTTGTCACCGCCAACGCCGCCTCGGAACGCTACAGCCGCGTGCGCACCGCGCAGGCCGCGCAAATGGTGCTCTTCCTGCTGACGATCCTCTTGGGTGGCATGGTCCTATCCAACCTCGCTGAGGAAAAGGGCAACAAGATCATCGAGATTCTGGCCGCCGCTTTGCCGATGGACGCGGTGTTTATGGGCAAACTCTTCGCCATGCTCGGCGTCAGCTTTGTAGGGATCACGGTGTGGGGATCGCTGGGCTGGGGGTTCTGGGCGATCGCCGAGGACGCGATCGTCACCGTCACTCAGACCAATTACCGCGACCTGCCCGGCCCTGCGGTGGGTTGGCCGCTGTTCGTCGCGCTCGGCATTACCTATTTCTCGATGGCCTATCTGCTGCTCGGCTCGCTGTTCCTGACGATCGGCGCCATGGCCTCCAGCGTGCGCGAAGTGCAGACGATGTCGATGCCGGTAACGATGCTGCAAATCATGGTTTTCTTCCTCTCGGCAGCGAATATCGGAGCGACCGGCACCCCGCTTGAGCTCACCTCGGTTGTGTTTCCGCTCTCTTCACCCTTTGCGATGATGGCAAGGGCCGCGCTTGAAGAGACGCTGTGGACGCACGCTGTGGCCATCGCCTGGCAAGGCGTGGCGGTGATTGCGCTGGTCAAAGGCGGCTCGATGCTGTTCCGCAAGCGGGTGATGAAATCCGGCGGGGCGGGCCGCGAGAAGAAATCGCTCTTCTCGCGCCGCGCAGCAAGGGTGGACCGGTCAGCCGCCGAGGCGGTCGCGGAACCGGCTGAATAGGTCGCAAAACGCAACTTACTATTGACATCAGTGTTAGTTACGTCAGGATGACGATCGAGAGCGGGTGCATGCAAAGGCCTGAATCGAAAATACAGGCCAGCTGACCGCTCCACTGTTTGGAGAGAGAGCAGCTATGGCCACCACCCCCAAGCTTGATCGCGCATCGACAAGCGAGACCGCAGACAGCCCCGAAAAGCGCGTCTGGCGCACGTCACCCAGCGCACACGAAGCGCTCAAGACGCACTACGAGGCAAATCCCGAACAAAAGCTTGTCTTCCCGCACAAGTGGGATGTCAGCCGCTCGGACATTTACGTTGAGAATCGCTGGCAGCCGATCTTTGCCGAAATGCAAGCGGCCGGGCCGCTGCACTATATCGATGAAAGTCCGTTCGGCCCCTATTGGGCGGTCGTCGGCCACAAGGCGATCCAGCATATCGAGGCCCTGCCCGATATCTTCTCTTCGAGCTGGGAGTATGGCGGCATCACGATCCTCGATGCGCCCAAGGAAGAGCTGGACAAGCCCAAGGAAGAGCGCTTCGAACTGCCGATGTTCATTGCGATGGACCGGCCCAAGCACACCGGCCAGCGCCGCACAGTCGCTCCCAACTTCACCCCCAGCGGAATGACGGAAATGGAGCCGGAAATTCGCCAGCGCACCGGCGAATTGCTCGATTCGCTTCCGCGTGGCGAAGTGTTCGACTGGGTCGACACCGTCTCAATCGAGCTCACCACCGGCATGCTGGCGCTGCTGTTTGACTTTCCGTGGGAAGATCGCCGGCTGCTTACCTTTTGGTCAGACTGGTCGGGCGACACCGAGCTGGCGACTGTGCGCGAGCTTGACGAATTCCGCCGCGGCGTCCTGTTCGAAATGGCCGAGTACTTCCAAGAGCTGTGGGTCAAAAAGACGCAGGAAGAGCCGGCGGGCGACCTCATCAGCATGATGATCCATTCCGACGCGATGAACCAGATGGATCCGATGGAGTTTATGGGGAACCTCGTCCTCCTGATCGTCGGCGGCAACGATACAACGCGCAACACGATGAGCGGGATCATCCATTCGCTCGATCTGTTCCCCGATCAGCGCAAGCTTTTCGAAGAGAACCCGGATCTGATCCCCAACGCGGTGCAGGAATGTCTGCGCTATCAAACGCCGCTGGCGCATATGCGCCGCACCTGCACCGAAGACACCGAGGTCTTTGGCCAACAGATCCGACAAGGCGATAAGGTCGTCCTGTGGTATCTGGGCGCCAACCGCGAGGAGAGCGTGTTCGAAGACCCGCACAAACTCGATATCACCCGCGACAACGCCAAGCGGCATATCGCCTTTGGCTATGGCATTCACCGCTGCGTGGGCGCGCGTCTTGCCGAATTGCAGCTGCGCGTCCTGCTCGAAGAGATGCACAAACGCCGCATGCGCGTGCATGTGGCGGGCGATGTGGAGCGGGTGCGGGCGAACTTCGTCCACGGCTTCCGCAAGCTCGAAGTGGAGATCACCGAGTTCTGATCGCGCCGGACGCGCCGCGTGTCGGCGGGGTGAAACCTTTTGGCTCCTATCGCCGTATTACGAGGTAGACACTCGCACGAATACGGATCGCTTGGACATGAAAGACATCGCCCGCTCGCGCCGCTTTTTCCTGGGCACCGCCATTGCCGGGATTGCCTTACCCCTTTTGGGCGGGTGCGGGGCCAGCCCGGCGCAAGCCAAGAGCTACCGGATCGCCAAAACCGAGGCGCAGTGGCGCGAAAAGCTGACCAAGGGTGAATATTACATCCTGCGCGACGCGGGGACCGAGCGCGCCTACACCTCGCCGCTCAACGCCGAAAAGCGCAAGGGCATTTTTGTTTGCGCGGGTTGTGGCAACAGGCTCTATTCGTCGGCGCACAAATACGACAGCGGCACGGGTTGGCCGAGCTTTTATCAGGCGATCGACAAAGGCGCGGTGGGCACCAGCACCGATTACAAGATCGGCTATCCGCGCACCGAAG
>CALCCG010000186.1 GCA_937899785.1 uncultured Erythrobacter sp.
TCCAAGACGGTGAAGGGCGGTAAGCGCTTTGGCTTTGCCGCGCTCGTCGTGGTTGGCGATGGTCAGGGCCGTGTCGGCTTTGGTCACGGCAAGGCGCGCGAAGTGCCCGAAGCGATCACCAAGGCGACCGCTGCCGCGCGCAAGAAGATGATCCGCGTTGCGCTCAAGGAAGGCCGCACGCTGCATCATGACGGCAATGGCCGCTTTGGTGCCGGCAAGGTGACCATCCGTACGGCGCCTCCGGGTACCGGCATCATCGCCGGTGGTCCGATGCGCGCTGTCTTCGAAAGCCTGGGCGTGGCGGACGTTGTGACCAAATCGGTCGGCACGTCGAACCCCTACAACATGATCCGCGCCACTTTCGAGGCGCTGCAGGACCAGACTTCGCCGAAGTCGGTGGCTCAGCGTCGCGGCAAGAAGGTCGCTGACCTGCTCGGTCGCGGTGGTGCGAGCGCTGTCGAGGCGGAAGCCGACGCAGCGGCAATTGTGGAGTAATAGCGCAATGGCTACCATCAAGATCAAGCAGATCGGTTCGCCGATCCGTCGCCCCGAAGGTCAGCGTAAAATCCTGATCGGCCTGGGTCTGAACAAGATGAACAAGATCGTCGAACGTCAGGACACCCCCGAGGTGCGCGGCGCCGTCGCCAAGATCCCGCATCTGGCGCAGATCGTCGACTAAACCAATCAGAGGCTCCGCATGTGCGCGGCCTCATCCATTCAGCGCGAAGAAAAGCGAAAGCGAGTGCAGTGATGAAACTTAACGATATCAAAGACAACGTCGGCGCCCGTAAGGGTCGCATGCGTGTGGGCCGTGGCATCGGCTCGGGCAAGGGCAAGACCGCGGCGCGTGGCCAGAAGGGCCAGAAGAGCCGCTCGGGCGTTGCCATCAAGGGCTTCGAAGGCGGCCAGATGCCGCTGCACATGCGCATCCCGAAGCGCGGATTTAACAACCCGTTCGGCAAGGATTTTGCTGAGGTGAACATCGGCATGGTCCAGAAGTTCATCGACGCCAAAAGGGTCGACGCCAAGAAGGACATCACCGAAGAGGTCCTGCGCGAAACCGGTCTGGTGCGCGGCGGCAAGGACGGTGTTCGTCTGCTCGGCAAGGGCGAGATCAAGGCCAAGGCCAAGTTCGTCGTCACGGGCGCGACCAAGGGCGCGATCGCTGCGGTCGAAGCCGCTGGCGGCAGCGTTGAAGTGGCGGCTGTGGCCAAAGCGGACGCCGCTGAAAGCGAATAATCGGACAAAAGGGCAAGCGGGGGGTTCGACAACGGGCCTCCCGCTTCCTACTTAGCTGCTCTGAGCCGGTATCGCCCGGCGCAAGACCAGGATTAAAGAGCCCACAATGGCATCACGCGCAGACAACGTCGCCAGCAATTTCAACCTTGGCAATTTCGCGCAGGCGACCGAGCTTCGCCAGCGCATATGGTTTACGCTGGGCGCGCTGATCGTCTTTCGTTTCCTGAGCTTCGTTCCGCTTCCCGGTGTTAATCCGGCGGCCTTGCAGAACCTTGCGGATCTGGCGCGCGGCGGTGTGCTGGACCTGTTCAACACCTTTTCGGGCGGCAGCCTGGAGCGCATGAGCCTCATCGCGCTCGGCGTTATGCCTTACATCACCGCCTCGATCGTGGTGCAGATGGCCTCGGCGCTGCATCCGACGCTGGCCGCGCTCAAGAAAGAGGGCGCCACAGGCCGCCAAAAGCTCAACCAGTACACCCGCTATGGAACGGTCTTCCTGTGCGCGATCCAGGGCTATTTCCTCGCGCTTGGTCTGGAGACGCTGGCGGGCGCGCAAGGCATTCAGGCGGTGGTCGAGCCTGGCTACATGTTCCGCATCGGAGCGGTGATCAGCCTGGTGGGCGGCACGATGTTCCTGCTGTGGCTGGGTGAACAGATCACCAGTCGCGGCATTGGCAACGGCGTTTCGCTGATCATCATGGCGGGCATCGTCGCGCAGTTCCCGACCTTTGCGACCAATATGTTTGAAGGCGCGCGCACCGGCTCGATCTCTTCGGGCATCGTCATCTTCTTCATCGCCATGGTCGTTGGTCTTATCCTGCTGATCAGCTTTGTTGAACGCGCGCAGCGGCGCTTGCGGGTCGAGTATCCCAAGCGCGCCACCCAGCGCGGCATGGTGCAGGCGGACAATCAGTATTTGCCTTTGAAGCTGAACACGGCGGGCGTTATCCCGCCAATCTTTGCCAGTTCGCTGCTGCTTTTGCCGCTGACGATTTCCAATCTTGGGTCGAGCTCGCTCGACACCGATTCAACCTTTGGCACCGCGATCGTGACGCTCAACCAATATCTCCAGCCCGGTGAGCCGATTTATCTGACGCTCTACGCGATTGGGATCATCTTCTTCTGCTTTTTCTACACCGCGGTGGTTTTCAACCCGGAAGAGACAGCGGACAATCTGAAGAAGAACGGGGGCTTCATCCCTGGCATCCGCCCGGGCAAGCGCACCGCCGATTATCTTGAATACGTGCTCACGCGTATCACTGTGGTGGGCGCAATCTATCTGACCTTTGTGTGCGTGCTGCCCGAATATGTGATCCGGCAGACCGGCGTTCCGCTGTTTCTGGGCGGCACCAGCCTGCTGATTGTCGTCAACGTTACGGTCGATACGATCACGCAGATTCAGTCTCATCTGTTCGCGCACCAATACGACAATCTTATCAAGAAGGCTAAGTTGAAAGGCCGCAAACGGTAACGCATTGGGGGCGTTCTCAGAGCAAAAGCCAGCGCGGCCAAGCGCTGCGCGGTAATCGGGGATAGGCATGAACATTATTCTTCTGGGGCCTCCAGGCGCGGGCAAGGGCACGCAGAGCGCCGGCCTGGTTGAACGGCACGATATGATTCAGCTCTCGACCGGCGACATGCTGCGCGCGGCGGTCAAGGCTGAGACCCCGGTGGGCCTAAAGGCCAAGGCCATTATGGATCGCGGTGATCTTGTTTCGGACGACATCGTCTCGCAGTTGATTGATGACAACATAGCCGCGATGGACGCGAAAACAGGCGCGATCTTCGATGGCTATCCGCGCACCGCAGCGCAGGCTGAGCAGCTTGATGGAATCCTTGAAAAGCACGGCCGCAAGCTTGATCATGTGATCGAGCTCGAAGTCGACGAAGACGCGCTGGTGGAGCGTATTTGCGGCCGGTTTTCCTGCGCCAATTGCGGCGCTCTCTACCACGACACCGCCAACCCGCCGAGCGTTGAAGGTGTGTGTGACACATGCGGTGGCACCGAATTCAAGCGCCGCCCCGATGACAACGAGGAAACCGTGCGTAAGCGGATGGGCGTGTACCGCTCGGAAACCGCGCCGATCCTGCCCGGCTACGAAGCGCGCGGTATCGTTTCGCGGATTGATGGCATGTCGGGGATCGACGAGGTCGCGGGCGCGATCGACGCGATCCTGACCTGAACGCAACGTCCCCGCTCGTGGGGGGCTTTTCGAGTTCGGTGGGTTCCCCTAGGTTTGCGCTTCTATGGGAGAGACCAGTCATGACACACGTCCGAGCGGCCGCGACCCTACGCGCCGCGCTGTTTGCTGCGGGGCTTGCTTTAGGGTTTGCAGCGGGCCCGCTGCGCGCCGAAGTCATCCAGACGAGCGATAACGGCTTCATCACCCGCGATGTCGCTTACGTTGACGCGGATCTGAAACAGACCTGGCTTGCGTTGATCAATCCGGCGGGCTGGTGGTCCTCGCAACACACTTGGTCCGCCGACGCGGCCAATCTGCGCCTGACGCCGCAAGCCGGGGGATGCTTTTGCGAGAAGATACCCGAAGTCGATGAGCCCGATCGTTTCACGCTCGAAGGCAGCGTGGAGCATATGCGGGTGATCCAGGCCTATCCCGAAAGCGCTTTGCGTCTGGTGGGCGGGCTGGGGCCGTTGCAGAGCGAGCCGGTTAATGGGGTGCTGACGATTGCGTTGAGCACGGTGGATGTCGAGGGCGGCACCGCGACCCGGATCGTGTGGGAATACAATGTCGGCGGATCGATGCGCTATGAGATACCGGTGATCTCGAAAGCGGTGGACGGCGTTATGAGCCAGCAACTGGAGGGTCTGGCGCAAAAGCTTGGCAAAGTCGTCGGTCCGTCGGATCAACCCGACACCGCGCCGGGGGCGGCGCAGTCGGACACATCCGCTCCGACACCCGCTCCGACACCCGCTCCAACACCGGATGCGTTGGCGGAAGACCCGGTCGTGATCGAAGCCGAGGCGACGTTGAACGAGGGCGCGGGCGACGAAGTCGAGCCCAAGCGGAAGGGCCCGACGGTCGAGGAGGCGTTTGACGATCTGATTGATCCGGATCGATAGGAGCCGCTTGGCAGCTTTTGGCAGACCTAATCGGCGTCAACTCTGGCGCGCAGGCGCACGGTGAACTGCGGCGCGCCGCTGCCCGTGTCGCCGCTCATAAATCCCGACGGACGGATTTGCACAAATCGCACGCCCGGATCGGTGCCGTTGCCGCTGTCCGACGGGGTGTAGGTGTAATTTGAACCATCGGTTGAGAACGACAGGCAATCGCTCGGCGAGCCCAGCGAGGCAAAGGTGCAGATGAGGCCGGTTGCCGGAGTTCCCTCGGTGAAATCCACTGGTCCCGAGCCAGAGCCGCCAATATCAGAAACCAGAAAATCGAGCCCGGTGGGCAGTTCTTCGGTGACAACCACGCTGTCTTCATCGGGCGGGGCGTTTCCGGTGTTCCGAACCGTGATGAGATAGGTCACAACCGCGCCGGGTATACCAAGATCGCCGCCGGTTCCATCGTCGGTTGCCAGGCGGACTTTGGTGACGGTGAGGCTGGCGGTCAGGTTGGCGTGAAAGGGGTCGGAGAACGCAAAGATGGACGCGCTCTCGTTCGTGTGCGAGCGTTCGGTGTCGTTCGATGTGTCTTCATCCACGACAAGGCCGATCTGGCTGCTCGACAAGCTGCATCGCCGCAACCAACCGCCATCGCCGCCATTGCGCGTCACTTTTTTCGCGACAACGACAGCGCTGGCGCTGGTGAGGCCAAAGGAATTGGTGAAACACCCATCGTCCCAGCCTCCGATGTTGGCGCTCGTTGTTTGAGCGCTCCAACTTATGGCGGCGGAATTGATCGCCTGGAACACACCGGTGCCTCCGGCGGGTAAGGCGATCCAACCGATCTCCTCTACGCTCGGCGCGGGCCCTTCATCGGCTTCGCTGCGCTCGAGAGCGACAAGAAACCCGCTTGGCGAGAGCCCGCTGAGCGTGGCGGTGATAAAGGGCCTTGAGGCTTGCGAGGCGACGTTGCGCGTTTCGCTGTTGGCGCTCTGAATCTGGCTGATCACGCTGGGTGTGGTGGGTAGGGCCGAAGAGAAGGAGACCGATTGCCAGCTGGCGGCGCCCGCGACGCCGCTTCCACGCTGGATCGCTGAAGTGACGGTGCGGCCCGCTTCGATGATGGAGCCGCCGGGCAGGACATGCCGGCCCGGTTCGACCGCGATGTAGTGGATGGCCTGCGCGACATGCGGTCCGTCCCAGGCATCGGGCTCAAGGATCAGTTCGTCAAAGCCGGTTGTGGTGACATTGGTGATGCGCAGCGCGGCGGAGTTTGACCCGGCAATATCGGACAGCACAACGACGATCGGAGGCACGTCGAAGGGATTTTGGAAGGTCACCCGACGCGGTGTGGGATCATCGAACGTGCTGTGCGCGGTGAAGGTACCCGCTTCGATGCGGCCCGCCGCCGCCACACTTGGCGCGCAAAGCGCAAGGAGCGCGAGCAAAACAGCGCACAGCGGGGCTTGGGCTGTCCGGAAGCGCGCTAAGGCAAGGCTCCACGTTGAGATCATTCGATTGTGTTACCCGATGTTGGTTAACACTCGCTTCATACACGCCAAGCCGGATCCGGCCGATAGATCGCCGCGCGCAGCGGCAAGGGACGTCGAGTAGGGCTTGTTTGTCCCTTTCGGGTAGCGCGACAAGGCTTGCTTTGACGAATTGTACATAACCGTCTATCTAAGGCTTGAAATCAGACTTGAGCGGCCCATTTGGGCGGCTCGGTTGATTATGCGCAGTAGGCGGTTGACGCGGCATCCGATTCGCCGTAAGCGCGCCCCTCATTCGACAGGTTCGAACCGAGTCCGGCAGGCGGCATCGCGTTGATGCCCCATCCGGACTTTTGCCGTTTAAGGCGGATTTGACCCGGTCTTTTGTTGAGCGATGAGATGGGGGCTCGGCGGCACGCCAAAGGCCTCTGTGGAGCATGGAGAAGTAAGTGGCTCGTATTGCCGGGGTCAATATCCCCACCAACAAGCGCGTGATCATCGCGCTTACCTATATTCACGGAATTGGCCGCACGACGGCGGTGCAAATTGCGGACAAGCTGGGCATTCCCCATTCCGCGCGCGTGCAGGATCTCACCGATGAGGAAGTCCTGCGTATTCGTGAGACGATCGATGCGGATTACCAGGTGGAAGGCGATCTTCGTCGCGACACGGCGATGAATATCAAGCGTTTGATGGACCTTCGTTCCTATCGCGGTCTGCGCCACCGTAACCAGCTGCCCGTTCGCGGCCAGCGCACGCACACCAACGCCCGCACCCGCAAGGGCAAGGCCAAGCCGATCGCAGGCAAGAAGAAGTAAGCGAAGCCGCAAGGCTGAACGCTTTTCCCTTCTTCCTTTAGTTACAAGGATACCAAAACATGGCACGCGAACCCGGCAAGGTAAGACGCCGCGACCGAAAGAATATCAGCAGCGGTGTTGCGCACATCAACGCCAGCTTCAACAACACGATGATCACCATCACCGATGCGCAAGGCAACGCGATCAGCTGGTCGAGCGCGGGCATGATGGGCTTCAAAGGCAGCCGCAAGTCGACGCCTTACGCCGCGCAAGTTGCGGCGGACGACGCCGGTAAGAAAGCCGCCGAGCACGGCGTTCGGACGCTGGAAGTCGAAGTGAAGGGCCCGGGCTCGGGTCGCGAAAGCGCGCTTCGTGGTCTGGCGGCTGTTGGTTTCAACATCACCTCGATCCGTGATGTGACGCCGATCCCGCATAACGGTGTGCGCCCTTCAAAGCGTCGCCGCGTCTGACCCGATCCGGAATGGCGGCGCTTTCGGTTGCCGCCAGCCGAGCGGGTCTTGAAAGGCCGTCCCCGTCCGGGGGCAAAAGGCCCGCACCACATAGTTGAACCGCTGATACAGCGAATTAGGGGAAATCCATGTCCGTCAACACGAAGAACTGGCAGGAACTTAAGAAACCCAACGCTCTGGATGTCAAAGACGGCGGAGACAAGCAGCGCAAAACCACGTTTGTGGCCGAACCGCTTGAGCGCGGCTTTGGCCTCACGCTCGGCAACGCGCTGCGCCGTGTGCTGCTTTCTTCACTTCAGGGTGCGGCGATCACGTCGATCAAGATCGAAAACGTGCTGCACGAATTTTCATCGCTTGCGGGCGTGCGTGAAGACGTGACCGATTTGGTCCTTAACGTGAAGCAGATCGCGCTCAAGATGGAAGGCGAAGGCCCCAAGCGCCTGCAGCTTTCCGCGACCGGCCCGGCCACCGTCAAGGCGGGTGACATCGCTGTTACCGGTGACATCGAAGTGATGAACAAGGACCTCGTCCTGTGCCATCTCGACGAAGGAGCGACGCTCAATATGGAGCTGACCGCGGACGTTGGCAAAGGCTACGCTCCGGCTGTGCAGAACCGCCCGGCCGACGCGCCGATCGGTCTGATCCCGGTCGACTCGCTCTATTCGCCGGTTCGCCAGGTGAGCTACAAGGTCGAGAACGCCCGTGTTGGCCAGGAACTGGACTACGACAAGCTTTCGCTGACCGTGGAAACCGATGGCACTGTCACCCCGGAAGACGCTGTGGCCTACGCCGCGCGCATCCTCCAGGATCAGCTGACGCTCTTCGTCCACTTCGAAGACGGCATCCCGCAGCCGCAATCGGCCATGATCGGTCAGGCTGCCGCGCCGCAGGAAGACGATGCGAACCAATTGAACCGCTACCTCCTCAAGAAGGTCGACGAGCTGGAGCTTTCGGTGCGTTCGGCCAACTGCCTCAAGAACGACAACATCATCTACATTGGCGATCTGGTCCAGAAGACCGAAGCCGAGATGCTGCGCACGCCGAACTTCGGCCGCAAGTCGCTCAACGAGATCAAGGAAGTGCTCTCCAGCATGGGTCTGCGCCTTGGGATGGATATCCCGGGCTGGCCGCCGGAGAACATTGAAGAAATGGCCAAGAAGCTTGAACAAGAGCTGCTGGGCTAAACCGGGCTATCGGCGGAGCGCCTTCCAACCGGAAAAGCTCCGCCAGCACTGGGCTACCTCGCACGGGCCCTTTTCGAACGAAGGAAAACGAATATGCGTCACGGAATTTCACAGCGTAAGCTGAGCCGCAAGTCGGGCCACCGCAAGGCCCTGTTCCGCAACATGTCGGCGAACCTGATCAAGCACGAGCAGATCATCACGACCGAAGCCAAGGCGAAGGAACTGCGTCCCTACGTCGAAAAGCTGATCACGCTGGCCAAGCGTGGCGGCCTTTCCAACCGTCGCCTCGCCATGAGCCGTCTTCAGGATGAAACGCAGCTTAAGAAGCTGTTTGACGTTCTGGCTGAACGCTACAACGATCGCGACGGCGGCTACACCCGCGTCATCAAGGCTGGCCCGCGTGCAAGCGATGCGGCGATGATGGCTGTGATCGAACTTGTCGACCGCGACGAACAAGCGCGCGGCCAGGACTCAGGTCCGGTGATGACGGACGAAGACGAGTTCGCGGAAGCTTCAGCTTAAGCCGCGTACGCACGAGATTAGGTGAAGGGCTTGCGGAGCGATCCGCGGGCCCTTTTTCTTTGGCTCTCACGCCCGGCATACATTTCCCGGTTTCTGTCTTGACAGAAATAGGGAAATGTCCGATGTTTCTGACATGACAGAAATAAACGTCGATTCGGAATTGCCGCCTTCGGTCTCACGCTTCGTCCTCCATTGGGGCGATCTGGGCAGCCAATGGGGTGTGAACCGCTCGGTGGCGCAGATCCACGCGCTGCTCTTCATCTCGGACACGCCGTTGACGGCCGAAGAGATTGCCGAGCAGCTGGGAATGGCGAGGAGCAACGTGTCCAATTCGATCAAAGAGCTGCTGGGTTGGGGTCTTATTCACCGCGTGCCCGTGATGGGCGACCGGCGCGACCACTTCGACGCGGAGGCGGACATCTGGGAGATGGCGATCAAGATCGCCGAAGGGCGCAAACGCCGCGAGATTGACCCAGCGGAACAGGCGCTCCGCTTGTGCAACAAAGAAGCCGAATTTGATCGAGCGGTCAGCCCGGAGGCGCGGCAGAAGCTCGCCGATATGCTGGAATTCGTGACCACCATGTCGCGCTGGCATGAGGAGATGACCAAAGTGCCCAAACCCGCGCTCACCGCGCTGATCAAGATGGGCTCGGGCGTGACGAAGCTCATCAATTGGAGGCCGGGCAAACAGTCCGACTAGGTGCAAACCAGGGCAGAAAGGCGGCTGACGTGGAACAGCGTGTTGCAAACGAGGAATGGGGCCCGGCGGTTGAGGCCCGGCCGATCACTCCCGATCACCAGGTTTCGGAGGACACGGGTCCCTATGATCCGCGTTTCCGCAGACTGATTGGTCCTGAAGGGTGGCAATCGCTTCCTGCATCGGTGCAGCGCCGCTTTTCCAAGCGGGTGGTGGATGAACGGGTCGTTCTCTATCCCGGCGTGATCCGCAAAGCGCGCTTTTCGAAGCTGGGCTGGCTGTTTGCGCAAGCGTGCCGCCTGGTGGGATCGCCGCTGCCTTTGGGACGCGAATGCGGGCTTCCGTCCGCCGTCTCCGTCATGGAAGACCGTGAAGGCAAGGGCCAGTTCTGGACCCGCACCTACGCCCGCAAAAGCGGCTTTCCGCAGGTCATTCACAGTTCCAAGCGTTTTGCCGGCGAGACCGGGCTGGAGGAACATATCGGCCTTGGCATTGGTATGGCGCTCAGAGTCAGCGCAATCGATGACGGCATCGCTTTTCGCAGCGATCACTACTTCCTCTGCGTCTTTGGCAAGCGCATCAAGCTTCCTGTCTGGCTCAGCCCCGGCGAAACCCTGGTCAAGCACCGCCATGTGAGCGACAACCGGTTCCTCTTTTCGCTGGAACTGACGCACCCGTGGCTGGGCGAGCTGGTCTACCAGGAAGGTCTGTTTCATGACGGCTAAGAGGCCCTTGAAAGTCCTTTTGTTGGGAGCCAGCGGTGTGTTCGGATCGCGCTTGGCGCGCTTGGCGAGCGAGGAGCACGGCCTGCATCTGACGCTGGCGGCGCGCGGCGTGACGAAGATTGCGGCCTTGGCTGCGCAATTGCCAGGCGATCCGGCCTGCGTGGCGCTCGATCGCGATGCCCTGACCGCTCACGATCTTGCTGGGTTTGACCTCGTTCTGGACGCGGCCGGGCCGTTTCAGGCTTCGCACAGCCGGGTGATCGAATCCGCCATTGCGGCGCGCGTCGACTATCTCGACCTGGCCGATGGGCGCGATTTTGTCCGCGCTTTCCCGCGCTACGACGAAGTGGCCAAAGGGGCCGGCGTGGCCCTCACCGCCGGAGCTAGCTCCATCCCCGCGCTCAGCCACGCGGTGATCGATGATCTGACGCGCGACTGGCGCGCGATCGATACGCTTCGCGTCGCAATCTATCCGGGCAATCGCGCCCCGCGCGGTCTTTCCGTGGTTGAAGGGATCCTGTCCTATGTTGGCCGCCCTGTGGAGGTTTTTCGCGATGGCCGCTGGCGCGCGGAGAAGGGATGGGGTCGCACGCACCGCGAAACGCTGCCGGGTCTTGGTAAGCGCTGGGCCAGCGTGTGCGACACGCCCGAACAGGACCTGCTCGTGGCGCGTTACGCTCCGCGCCGAAGCGCCGAATTCTACGCAGGTCTTGAGCTTAGCGTGCTCCATCTTGGCCTCGCCGCGATGGCCTTGCCGGTGCGCTGGGGCTGGGCAAAGAGCCTGCGGCCGCTCTCAAAACCCATGCTTGCGATGGCCAAGTGGTTCCTTCCGTTGGGTTCCGACCGCGGCGGGATGAGCGTGCTCGCCAGCGGTGAGGGCGCGGATGGGCGCGCGGTAACGCGGCGCTGGTTCTTGAAGGCTGACGCCAATCGCGGCCCTTACGTTCCGGTGCTTGCCGCGCTCGCTATGCTGCGCCGCTATCGCGACGGCCACCGCCCTGAGCCGGGCGCGCGCGTGTGCTCGGGAACGCTGACGCTGGACGATTTCGACGCGGACTTTGCGCGGCTTGGCATGGAGCATCAGATATTCGACGAGCGACCAGCACTCCAAGCGCCCAGTGAGAGTCCGGCACTAGCCACAAAGGAGACCGCGTGGCAGTAGGAGGGCCATGAAAAAGCTCATCCTTTCGGCCGCTCTCGCCGCCGCTCTCGCTTCACCCGCCGCCGCTCAATCCGCGCAGGATCGGGTCGACGCGCGCTATGATCGCGCGCTGGCGGCCGGGTATAAGGCGCTGTTCCTATGCAGCGCGATCGCCAACGCGGAAGCGAACGGCGCGAGCCGCACGCCGGAAAGCGTTCACGAATGGGAGCTCACCGGCATTCAGCAGCCGCTCGACGGCATGATCCGCGAGATGGAGTATGAGATCGTGCGCCGCCCCACCGGGCAGATCGCGCATGTTCAGGTGGGCTGGGCCGAGGATATGCCGGACCGGGTCGCGGTCTATTATGGGCCACTGACGGGGTGCTCGATCCTGCCCATTGGCGCGCCTGAAAACACAAGTGCGCCCGAACAACCGGTCGAAATGCCGCCCAAGCCGGAGGGCGATAAGGCGGGGGCTATCGTCGGGGAGTCACCGCTGCTTAACGGCAGGCGTATCGGTATCACGGGCAAGTCCACTCCTCCGGCCGCGATGTTCACCAAGGAAGTCTGGCCTGTCTTTTCAAAAGCTTTCGGTAACAAGAGCGGCAATTACGGGGAGGGCGCGCGCACGACAGCGGTGCTCGTTCGACAGCTGGACGATGAAGGCGCAGTCGGCTTTCAATTCGAACTCTATGGACCGGACCACAACGCCCTGACCCCGCAGCGCACCTGGTCGGTCGCTAAGAGCATCGCCTCGACCCTTGTTGGTATGGCGGTCCATTCGGGCGAGCACACGGTAAGCGATCCTGTGGGCCTCAATTACTGGCGCAGCGGGGGCAGGCTGGATCAACGCGGGGGCATCACTGTTGATCACGCCCTGCGCATGGCGACGGGGCGCTATTCGGATACGCCGGGCAACCGCACCGATCCCATCTATTGGGGCGGGGCGACCGTGGACGAGAACATGACCAAGTGGCCGCTTATCCATCCGCCGGGCACCGTCTATCGCTACGCCAACAACGACACATTGCTGGCGGTCAAAGCGGTGCAGCAATATCTCGACTATTACTCACCGGCGGACTTGCTGGCGAAGATCGGCATGACCAACACCGTGGTCGAGACCGACTCGCGTGGCAATTATGTGCTTTCGAGCCAGGTCTGGTCGACCGCGCCCGATCTCGCCAATCTTGGCCAGCTCTACCTGCAAAACGGCGTGTGGGAGGGTGAACGGCTGCTGCCTGAGAACTGGCGCGACTATGTCTCGGACCCCAGCGGACCGCAGCCTCAGGGGACGCAATGGGGCTATGGCGCGGGCTGGTGGACGTTCAATCGTCCCGATTTCAACGCGTTCGAAGGGATCCCCGATGACGCCTTCGCCGCGCGCGGCAATCGCGGGCAATATGTCGTCGTGGTCCCCAGCCGCAATGTCGTGATCGTGCGGCGGGGTGAGGATAGGGTCGGCACGCGCTTCGATATCGCCGCTTTCACCCGCGATGTTCTGGCTGCGCTCGACTGACCCAGCGACATGACATTCTAACACAGTGTTCAGGTAAAGTGCCTTTTACCTGAACAACTGCTGCAAGGATCGGTCAGGCTCGCCTCACCGCGAATCATCCATACCGACTTCGACGCCGGGCAATCCCGCCCCGGCGCGAACCCGAGGATGATACCCATGACTGATCTCACCAAGACCATCGCCAAGGGAACGCTCGGGACTGTCGCGGTGGGCGCGATGGCTCTGGCTTCCGCAACTCCGGCTCTCGCCGACACCTACCACCATAAGGATAACGGTATCGGCGCTGAAGAGGTCATCGCCGGTGCGCTGGTGATCGGCGGCATCGCCGCCTTGGCGGGCGCCTTTGATGGCAAGCGCGACCGCAACCATCGCTACGCCTACAACACCCGCCACCACAACGGCGGCTACGCCAACATCAGCCCGCGCCGAGCCATCAATCGCTGCGTGCGCGCGGCTGAAAACCAGGCCCGGCGCTTTGGCGGCTGGCGCTTTGCCGATGTGACCCAGGTGCGCGATGTTGATCGCACCCGCGGCGGCTTTCGCGTCAAAGGCCGGATCGAGGTCCAAGGCAACCGCAATTTCCGCCGCAACTTCGATCGGGGTCGCTTCACTTGCTATTTCAACGGCCAGGGCCGCCCCTTGATCGATTTCGACAGCGTGCGCGGCCTGCGCTGACCGCGTGAACCGCTGATTTTCTGAGACGAAACGCGCGAGAGCGCCGTGATCCTTTCCTATGGGTCGCGGCGCTCTTCGTTGCGGTGCATGGCGCTCAATATGTCGCCGATTAGCGGGCCCGCCACGCGGATCCGGGGGATGTTGACCGGGATGCGGCGGGTGGTTGAACCGCCGGTTTGGGATGCGTTTGCGCTGTAGACAAAGTCGGCCCGGGCGTCCTTGGTCTGCATCAGCGCTTTGAAGAATTCGGCTGAACCTTGCGGTTTGCTTTGAAACCGGGTCGCGTCGCCCGCGAAACCGTATTCACGCGGGACGGGCTCCAGGGGCAGTGTCTGCCCGACGCCGGACACGGTTACCGGTTGACTGGTGTCGATATTGGTCACGCGCCCGTTATAGTTGCGGCCCGGATAGCTCGCCAGATGGAAGTAAAACCCGATGTAATCCGGCTGGTTGCTGACGACCCGCAATATGCCGCCGCGTTGAGCGTCCATATACAGGTCGCAAAGATACGGCTTCTGGCCTCCACGATAGCCCTTGCAGTCCATCAGGATTTCGTCCGCGCGCGGCGCACGACCGGCGAGTTCGACCTGAAAGGTGCGCGCGGGATCGTCGTAGTTCCAGATCGTGAGCGTCGAGTCGTCAAGGGCGAAGCGCAAGCCAATCTTGATAAGCGCTCCGCCTATGTAATCGGGCGACACGTAGCAAACGATTTGCGAGCGATCGGTGTCATAGACCCGTCCGTTGAAGGGTACGCTTTTTGATGTGACCGGCATCTCGCGGGTGACTTCGCTTGCGTAGATCGTGTTCTCACACGGCAGATCGGAGAGGGTTTCAGCCACGCTGGATGGCTGCGCGTAGGCGGCTGGTGCGAGGGTTACGCTCAAAAGCGCGAGCGCCGTAGCGAGGCCCAAGCCTTGTATCATCTCACCCAATTCCCCCGAATCGCGAACCGTAAGGATGCCCCAGCTGCGCTGCACGTGCAAACACCCTTCCGCTTTGTCGCGGCGTGTCGCAAACGGTTCAGCCCAGCGTAAGCAAAGCCGGGTTAATGACGCGCTTATCAGGAGCGGTTGGTGGTCGCTCGCCTCTGGAACTGGAACAGGAGGGAGCTTTATGGCTCGCACCACACCGTTTGCTGGCGCTCTTGGGCTCGCCGCTGCGCTTTCAATGACATCTCCCGCACACGCCGCCGCCGTGCCCAGCGCGCCGCCAGCGCCGGTTTCTGGATCCGCGCTGCCTTTGATCGATGGCTTTTCCTCCAGCGCCTATGACGCTGACACGCAGATCAACGAATGGCGCCGCTGCGGATGGTACGGGTGCTATCGGCGGGGCTGGCGCGGTCGTCGGGGCATTGGTGTCGGCGGGGTGCTGGCGGGTGTCGCGATCATCGGCGGTATTGCCGCGATCGCGAGCGCCAACAACCGCCGTCGCAATCCCGACGTCGTGGTGGTCGAACGCACCGTCCGCGACGATCGGCGCTATGATGATCGACGCTACGATGATCGGCGCGATGATGATCGGCGAAGCAATCCGCGCAGCTCGGGCGGGTCGGGCATCGACAACGCGGTGTCGCAATGCCTTACCGCGATTGAGCGCGATGTGCGCGTCGACACGGTCGATGGCGCGACACGCATTTCCAGCGGCTGGGTGGTCACCGGCAGCGTCTTTGATGGTTCGGGCTTCACCTGCGAGATTGGCAACAATGGCCGGATTTCCGACATCTCCTTTGGCGGCTTTCGCAGCAGCGGTGTAAGCGGCGCTGCGGGCCCAATTCAGAGCCAGGCCCCCGGCCAGCGCAGCGATGATTTCTACGCCAACGCGCGCGCTTCGGCAGACGCAGCCAACGCGCCGGACGAACGCCTGGCCCCGGACGAACGCTTGGCCCCGGACGAACGCTTAGCCGCGGCCGAAGCGCCCGATGGTGAACCGCTTGTGCCGCTCACCGCTGAGCGCCTGCCCGCTTATCCCGGCGGACCGGTTCCGGTGGAATAGCGCGCTTTACTCATCGCGCGCCGCGCCCGCACCATAGCTGGGCAGGCCCCAGCGAAACTGGATCGCGGCGGCGCGCAGCGCAAAGCCTGAGGCAAAGCCGGTGGCCCAGACCCAGCCGTCGGCGATCCCTAAGCTCGGGGCGAGCGCCATTCCCGCCACGGTGAGCCCCGCGCTCAGCGCAGCGGCGGTGACGTAGAGTTCAGGCTGCATGATGATCGAGGGCCGCCCGGCCACAACATCGCGGATAATCCCGCCAACGCATCCTGTAATGATGCCCATAAGAACCGCCGGGATGGGGGGCACGCCATAGGCCACCGCCTTGGCGCTCCCGAGCACCGCATAGGCCGCCATCCCCGCGCCATCACCGATGTCAAAGGCTTTGCCTTGCCACAGCCGCACCGGCGTGAACCACGCCAAAGCCGCACAGCCAAGACAAATCCCGGCGACCTTTGGGTCCGAAATCCAGAACACCGGTGCATCGATCAGCACGTCGCGTATGGTCCCGCCGCCAACCCCGGTGACCAAGGCAAAAAAGGCCATGGTCACAAAAGTCTGCCGCTCTTTGGCCGCCACCGCCGCGCCAGACAGCGCAAAGATAGCGATGCCGATCACATCAAGCAGGTCGAGAATGGGGGTGAGATTTTCGCCGTTCATCGTGTCTTGCGCCTGTGACGCCAAGCGGTCAGCGGTGCAAGATATTCCCGATCTGATCGGCTGTGTGGATGCAGTCGAGATCGCTCATGGACGGCCCGATCACCTGCATGCCGCACGGCAGCTCTGCGCCTTCATACACTCCGCTGCCCACTGGCAGCACGGTGGAGGGCAGGTTGGGGAAGGTCGCGATCCCGGCCCAGGCAAGGCCGCTCGCGCCCGGCACATCCTCGCCGTTGATGCGGATTGCGGTGTCGAAAACCCTCCCGCCCTCGACATGCGGCACCGCCAGGACCGGGGCGGGCGGGGCCAGCACGAAGTCGTAGGACCTGAACAGACGCGCCCATTCCGCCTCTTTGGTCGCTTGCGCGTCGAGCATGTCGAACCAGTCGGTGGCGCTCGCGCGCTTGCCGTTGGGCGCCGGCGCGCCGCGCGCCATAGCGGTGTTGAGCATGCGCATATAAACCGCTTGCTGGGCTTCGAGATCGGGCATGAGGTCGCCGGTGACGTCCTGGACGCGGTCCACGCGCACGCCCGCCGCTATCAGCGCTGCAATCGCCGCTTCGATCGGCTCCGCGACGCTCGCATCTACGGGTGCGCCGGGATACTCGGTTACAGCAAGGAGGCGACATTCCATCAGCGGCTTACCTCTGGCCTCCAGCGCGTAACGCGATCCGATACGCGTCAGGACCGCCAGATCGTCCGCGTTGCGCGCGAGCGGTCCGGCTATCGACAGCGCGCCATCATGCCCGGCCACAAAGCCAGTGCGCCGCGCCATAAGGGGGTGATCGTGGCCTTGCTTGGAGACGATGCCCCAGGTCGTTTTGTGCCCCCAGATGCCGCAGAAATGCGCCGGTACGCGGACCGATCCGCCGATGTCGGTGCCGTATTCGCACGCGACCATTCCGCTCGCCACCGCCGCCGCGCCGCCTCCGGAGGAGCCGCCGGGCGAGCGTTCGGCGTTGTGGGGGTTGGTGGTGCGGCCATAGACGGGGTTGGCGCTCTGCCAGTCAGACAGGTCGACGGGCACGTTGGTCTTGCCCAGGATCACCGCGCCAGCCGCTTTCAGCCGCCGGACCAGCTCGCTGTCGCGCGGGGCGATGTAATCGGTGAGCTTTTCGTGGCCCCAGCAGCTCTGCAGCCCTTCAACCTCAAAGCTCTCCTTCACCGTCATCGGCACGCCGAACAGCGGTTGCGAGCCCTGAGGGCCCTTCATGTCCAGCTCCTTGGCGCGCGCGCAGGCTCGCTCAAAATCGGGCACGGCCAGCGCGTTGACCGGCCCGTCGAGCTTCTCCAGCCGCACAATCGCCGCATCGACCGCCTCGGCAACCGACAGGGCGCCCGAGCGGATCGCCTCAGCGGTTTCAAGCGCGCCGGGTTTGTCGGTCAATTGCGGATAGGCCATGCGTGTTCCCCTTGGGTTTGAGGCCTGCCTAGCCGGTGTCTTCGTCGCGCGAAACCCGCCCGGCGCGCTGGGTGCGACGTTTATTCGCCGCGCGCTTGCTCCAGCAATTGCATCCCCAGCTTGTTCGCGGAGCCGCCGTTCAGATTGGCCAAGACGACCACGGTGATGTCGCGATCCGGATCGTGGCCCAGCCAGGCGTTGAACCCTTCAATCCCGCCGCCGTGCCAATAGGCGGTGCCGCGCTCGCTCGTGGCGATGATGACGCCGTGCGCGTATTGAAAGTCGCCGATCGCGGGCAGGGGAGTGGGCGTCACATATTCGGCAAGGCTCTCTTCCGACAACACCGCCCCTGCGAACAGCGCGCGCTGCCATTTGAGCAGGTCGCCTGTGGTGGAGTAGAGCGAGCCTCCACCCAGAGGAATACCCATATCGACATAGGCTGCGTTGACCACGCCGCTTTGCGAGGGCGAATACCCCGCCGCCCGCTTGGGCACGATCTGTGCGGTCACGTCAACGGCGGTGCTGGTCATGCCGATGGGATCGAACAGGTTGCGCTTGACGAAGTCGGCGTAGCTGAGGCCGCTTACAGTCTCGATCACGCGCGACAACAGCAGATAGCCCGAATTGGAGTAGGCCCATTTTGACCCGGGCTCGAAATCGAGCGGCCGGTCCTTGAACAGGGCAATCAGATCGTCCTGCGAGATCGGTGTGCGGCTGATCTTGGCGAATTCCGGCAGCGAGGTGACGTTGGGAACACCGGCGGTGTGCCGCAAAAGGTTGCGTATAGTGATCGCCTGCCACGCTTCGGGGGCCTCCGGAAAATGCTGAGCGATCGGGTCATCCAGGGTGAGCTTGCCTTGCTCCTCCAACAGCAGGATCGAGACCGAGGTAAACTGCTTGGTGACCGAGCCAATGCGGAACTTGGTGTCGGTTGTGTTGGCGATGCCCCACTCCAAGTCCGCTTCGCCCCAGGCCTTATCAAGGATCACGGTATCGCCCTTTGCGACCAGCGCGGCCCCCATATAGGCGCCGCTTTCCGCTTCGGGCGCGACCGTTGCGGAAAGCTCGTCCTTGGTCTGCGCCTGCGCAGCGGTCGACGCAAAGGCCAGCGCAAGCGGCGCGGCGGCGGTGAGCGCTCGGGTGAAAGTGTGCATGCGTGCCATAGGGATCCCCTCCTGTTATCGGCTGTGCTAGTGTATCAAGGTGGCAACACACATACTGGCGACGCTCGGCCAGGCAAGCCGTTCGGGGGGCGCGCTAAAGCCGTTCGTCGAAAAAGCGATCTTCAGCGTCGTAGTCGAACGGCTCCGAGCTCTGATCAAACCGGTTCGATGGGCGCGATGGTCGTGTTGACGTCACGCGCGCTCCCGCTTCCGGATGGCTGGCAAAGCGAGGGCAAGCCCGAGGATGGAGGCGGCGCCATAGCCAACGAGCGGAGTCGGGTAGTCGGCCAAAAGGGCGGCGAGGATAAACCCGCCAAGCGCTCCGGCGAGAGCAAAGCGCGGCGCTTTCGGCGCGTAAGGAGCCGTCAGGATCAGCGCGACGCTAGCGATCAGGCTGAGTGAGACGAGGATCGCCATTGCGGGCGATGCGCTCCAAAGGTCCGGGATGACCCGCTCGACATAGGCTTGCGGGGCGGGGTTGGGGGCAAGGATGGCTGTGGCGGTTGCAAGGAGCCCGACAGCGCCAATCGCGGCGGCGCGATGATCTCTGTCCGCCGCCGCTGCACCGAAGGCGGCGCCCGCCAGGGCAAGCGTCGAAGCGGCGTCGGGGGGGAGGGGCGCGGC
>CALCCG010000187.1 GCA_937899785.1 uncultured Erythrobacter sp.
TTTGCCCGTTTTGATGGCTGAGTACGGCATGGGCCGAAAGTCAGGTATGTCCGCCGTGGAGGGCATTCATTCCTTGGCGCGTGCAGAAAGCAAAAGCGCAAATTGGGGCTTCGTCGCTTGGGTCGGATCCCTGGCGGCATTCTTTATTCTGACCTTTTACGTGGTGATTTCAGCCTGGGTCATTGCGTTCATACCGCAAGCTTTTTCCGGGGCATTTGAAGGGTTCACAGCTGAGTCGTCCGGAGCAAATTTTGGCGAAACGATTGGTGATCGTAGCCTGATTTTATGGTGCTTGGGCGGCTTCATCGCTGCCAATACATTCATTGTTGCTCGGGGCGTTAAAGGCGGTATCGAGCGTGCCGCGACGATCCTGATGCCGCTCTTCTTCCTGCTCTTGCTGGGTATTGTCGCGTTCGCACTGATCAATGGTGACGGCGCAAGAGCCGCCGCCTTCTTGCTGCAACCTGACTTTAGCAAAGTGACGTTCAGCACATTCCTCGCGGCTGTTGGGCAGGCGTTTTTCTCAATCGGGGTCGGATCCTGCTTGATGATTACCTATGGCGCGTATCTGTCTCGCGACACCAATATTCCGAAATCGTCAGCGATTGTAGCGAGCGCCGATACGATGGTGGCGCTGATTGCTGGCTTCGCGATTTTCCCAATCGTGTTTGCATTTGGCGCGGATCCAGCTGGTGGGCCAAGCCTGTTCTTCGTGTCCCTGCCAATCGCGTTTGGGTCTGAGGCGATGCCGATGGGGAATTTGATTGGCGGGGCCGTCTTTACGCTTGCGCTGTTTGCGGCGCTGACCTCGTCCAGCTCTTTGATGGAGGTGGGCGTGTCCTGGCTTGAGGAGCGCCAAGGCGTGAACCGTTGGGGGGCTGCGCTCGGTGTTGGATTCGTCCTGTTTATGATTGGTGCGGGATACGTTTATTCAGCTGACTATATCGACTTTGCGGATATGATCACCGGTACGATTATGTTGCCGCTTTGTGGGCTTCTGGTCGCAGTGTTCTCTGGCTGGGTGCTGAGCCGCGACATGCTCACATCTGAGTTCGGGGAAGGGACAGTCATGAACCTTTGGCGGTTTGCAGTGCGTTGGATCGTACCACCTGCGATTGGCGTGATCCTGGTGTTTGGCATTCTCGATAAATTCTAGAGGTCTGCCATTCTGAAACGAAAACCCCGCCTCAGATCTGAGGCGGGGTTTTTTGATTTAGGGTTTGGCCCGAAGATTTTATGGCGTGGCTGCCTATTGGATTGGTGAGTGCAATTCCGTTGCGGTGACCAATTGGCGGACGCCATGCGATGCGGTCTCGTTAAAGACATTACCTTCAGAAGCCCATTTATGCAGCGAGTTGATATCAAGCTTCGCGCACATTGGGCGCACGTTCCAGGTCACCTGAGCTGGTGAACACACTGCCTGGGTATAGCTTGGACCCGTGGTTGAGCCAGGAAAGGTGACCGGCGTTCCTGTATCAGCGGGGATCATGCCAGCCTGATAGAAACCGCCTTTTTCTTCCACGACAGCCGCCATTTCAGTGAAGTCGAGGGCGTTCTCGTCATTTACGACCAAGAAGGTTTGCGCCTCAACCCGAAGCAGCGGGTCTGTGCAGCCTTCCGGAACGCATGCGCCAAGGCCTTCGCCAGGAGCCGCATCACAAGTTGTGTGCACCCAATGTACTTCGATGGTCTGGCCAGGAACAACGCCGGTATAGGCGCCTGCCGCAGGTGCGAGTTCCTCAGCGGTTAGATCAGCGGTTTCGTTACAAGCATAGCCGCCATTGTCTGACGCATCGACGAAAACGTTGAAGCCGGGACCTTTGTGTTCGGCATTGGTGTGCGTGTGGATGTTGCACAGGTTCATAGAGGTCGAGGGCGGCGCTTTTGGAAAAGCCACCGTGTTCAGCCCGACAACGCTCGAAATATCGCGTGGGGTTTGGGGACCAGCGTCCAGGCAAAGTTCGGGCGCGGAGGCTTCGACAACTTCCGTCACCTCTTCAACTGTTTCTTCGATTTCTGCGGTTGCTGTTTCGACCGCGTCTTCTGCGACGTCGGTTGTTTCAACATTGGCACAAGCAGCGATCACGGCCCCGGCCGAGACCGCCAGTAGTAAATGTTTCATTGAATGTCACTCCCAAGTAGACTCTCAGGAATTGGTTCAACACACCAATAAGGCGAATAAAAAATTCAAATCGTTTCGATAGCTTGTGGCGATAGAATACGTAGTTCGCATTGGTTTAACGCGTTAACTCGTTCGAAAACGTCTTCCGAAATCGCGCGTGCTGCGGATCAGTTTATCCACAATTCCAGGTTCTAGGCTCGAATGCCCAGCATTCGATACGATCTCTAACTCCGCACTTGGCCAGGCTTTCTTAAGACCCCAGGCTGACGAGAGTGGCGTGACGACATCGTATCGCCCGTGAACAATTTTGCCGGGCGTATCGCCGAGCTTCTTCGCCACCTGATCAAGGAGCCAGCCATCCTTTTCAAAGAAACCTTTATTGACGAAGTAATGGCACTCGATGCGCGCGAAGGCGTCAGCGAAATCATCTTCCTCAAACCGCTTGGGGCGGCTGGTCGGGCCTTGGATTGTGATCGTCTCACCCTCCCAGCAGGCCCAGGCTTTCGCCGCCTTGCGTCGCTCAGCGCGGTCGTCGCCAGTTAAGCGTCTGTGAAAGGCGTGTAAGAGATCGTCGCGCTCTGCCTCTGGAATTGGCCCGACATAGCGATCATAGGCATCAGGAAACAGTCGGCTGGCACCTTCCTGATAGAACCAGCGAATTTCAGCCGCCGTGAGCAAGAAAATGCCCCGCAAAATCAATCCAAACACGCGATCTGTATGTGTGACGGCGTAGGATAGGGCGAGCGTCGAGCCCCAAGATCCTCCAAACAGAACCCATTTTTCGATCCCGAGATGCTCGCGCACGGCTTCCATGTCGCTTACGAGGCTCCATGTATCGTTCTCGTGCAATTCAGAATGTGGGGTCGATTTTCCACACCCACGCTGATCGATCAGGACGATGCGATAGACAGTTGGATCGAAAAACCGGCGCATTTCTGGGCTCGAACCGCCGCCAGGCCCGCCATGAATGCCGATCACAGGCAGTCCGTTCGGATTGCCTGATTCTTCCCAATAAATCTCGTGTAAGTCGCTGACACGCAGGAATCCCGACCGACGTGCATCTACAGGTGGATAAAGTTTGAGCATTTTATGCCTTTGTTCACGACCTCTTCACCTATCGGCAGTTAGCTTATGAATAAAGGGTATGGACGGCGATTTTCTCATCTGTATGTGTTATTGCGGGTGAGGGATGTTTTGGTAGGTGAGAAACCCGAATGCGTAGTGTACTTGTTTCCATCCTTCTTGCGGCAGGCCTGACGGGCTGCGCGACCGTCTCTATGGTCGCTTCAGAAGCGACGGTGGAAACAAATCTGTCCGCCTCAGAAAGCAGTCTCCGCAAGGTTTCCGACGCCTATACAGATCTCGCTGAGCGTAAGCTCTGGGTGGAAAAAAGCAGAGGTTTGCTCGGCTTCGCCCGCGTCCTGATGGAAGGTACGAGCGACAAGGAAGGGTCGCAAGACAGCACCTATTTGGCGCTGGTCCAGTCTGAAGCGCCGACGGAGTCACAACAACTCGCTTTCGTGAAGGCTGATATTGAAAGCGCAGCACATGGTTTGGACGTAGCAACCATGGAAGCTGAAAAGCTGTTCGGGGAAGGGCTCACCGCAAAAGCTTTGCGGGCCGATCTTGTCAGCTATGAAAGCGCTTTGGTGACGGCAAAGAAAGCCCGCCGGACCTTTATTTCGGCGATTGCAGGCCTCGATACTGAGGATGTGAACTTCGCCTCATACGCGCTGACCGAGCTTGATCTCAGCATCGACAAAGCGCGCGATGCGGCGGACACGCTTGCTGACTATGCAGCTGAGCGCAAACGCGAAGAGTCGCTCTCTTAGAGCGCTCCCCGCATTTCAACTCTTACTTTAGAATTGGCATCGCTCGATCGAGCTGCCACGCTTGTTCCATAATTTTCGATAGATGCTCGGTTCGGTTGCGTGTCACTTCTGGGGTCCACGCGACCTTGTCTTTGATGTCCCGAGTCAGCGCGAACTCTGGGTCGCCTTGTTCGAAATAAAGATCTCGTTTTTCATCAAATGACAGATTGTCGGCCTTTTGGTTGAGGGCCGACGATAGCAGGGCGAAATTACCGATCGTATCGACCAAGTCGCGATGAACCGAGGAGTTCGGCCAAGCATTCTTCCAGGGCGATTCTGCTGGTAGGTTCTTTGGCAGAACATGTTCGACGGTTGCGCCGTCGCCGGGACCAAGGGCCTTTCCACTTTCGATTTCGCCATTCATCCGCAGCGCAATCGCGCGGCGCTGTGAAAACGCCCCAAACCGGCTGCGCAATCGATTGGAGATCTCGCGGCGTTCTTCTCGCGACAAAGAGAGCGGACCATTCTCGGCAAGGAGCGCGCGGGGATTGTCTGCATTGTCAGCAATCTTTTGATACCGTCGCTGTCGGCTGCGTTGATCGGTGATCGCCATCATTGCGCCAAAGGCAAACCGCTCGAGGCTCTTGAAGAACGCGAACGCATTTTCAGGGCTACCATTGTGATTGACCAAGAATTTCAGCGCAGGGGCCCGCCACAATTGGTGATCGATCAGCCGTAAATGATTGAGGCATTCATTTACGCGCTGGGTCATATTCCCAAACTGGCCTTCGCCGGTTGAGATCGTGACATAGGCATCAACATAGGCAGGCAGTTCCTTGCCCAAGAATTGCCGCGCTCCGCCAGAGGTTTTGTTGATTACGGCTTTGCGAAACTCACTCGCGCCTTTTTTGGCTTTTCGCGCATAGAGCGTGCTGATCTGATTGAGCAAATCGTCAAAGCCGGATCCACTGAGGCGGGCTTCGTGCTCTGACCACTCGCGTGAGAATTGGTCGGCTTCTTTCGGGGTTAAGTTCGCATTCTCGAGCAGGTCCGTCTTGATAATGTCGTGTGAATTCGGCGCTTTACCGCGCGTGTTGAGGACCCGGAACACGATATAGCCTCCATCCCAATCTTCGACGACGACTTTCACGAGTAAGATCCTGTTGCGGATGGTTTCAGCCAGGGCGCGTTGCGAGTCAGGAGACAGATCGCGCACGGTCTTTTTGAAATTCTCGAGATTGCGCTTCATCCGGCGCTGGCTCTCGCTATCATTCGGCTCCGCGTCCGAACTCACTGCCGAGCCAGGGGTCTGGATCGCCTCGCGAAAATAAGGGCCGTCAATATGATTGAGCGAAATCCGCCAGGTTGGCCCTTTCTTACTGCCCATATCGGCGATCAAGGCCTGAATCTCGTCTTTGCGGGCTGCGTCAGACTCCATGTCCCGTAAGACGCTGAGCAGAATTGTTAGCGTCGTAAGGCGCTGTTGGCCGTCAACGATAAGAAAACGGTCGCCATCCTTCACGAGCACAATCGCGCCAATAAAATGCTTTTCGTTGCTCTCGCTTACATCCTGTAAGTCAGATAGGAGCGCCTGCGCCTCATTAGCTTCCCAAGAGTAGCTGCGCTGATATGGCGGCATCGCCATTTCCATACCATTGCATAAAAGATCGGCGAGCGTGCTTTCTTGCGCGCGAAGGCCTTGTGTCATCTCAACTCTACTTTCTATTGTCCCCTACACCAAGCTCTGAGTTAGACTTGTAAGGATCAGGCTTCAATTGAAACTCTCACAGAAATCATCCGGTTTCGTCCAATCGTAGCGAAGAGGTCACACGCCAATGAAATGGGTCAATATTATGGTGAACGGACAATCTCATGCGGGATTGGTCCGCGAAGATAAGGTCGACCTAATGGCGGCAAAGGACGTGGCCGACTTGCTGGACGATTTGCCAAGCGCCAGCACGCGCGCCGGCGAGGCTGGGACCGTCGCTTTGCAGGGCGCGGCTTTATTGCCGCCGATTTTGAGACCTCGAAAAATTCTTGGCATTGGCGTCAACTATGCCGCCCATGCCAAAGAGTCTGTGACCTTCGTCAACAACCCGACTTCTAAAGTCCAGAAATGGTTCAACAAACAAGCCACAGCGGCCAATGGCCCTTATCGTCCCGTCGACTTGCCCGCGGTTTCAGACCAGCTCGACTATGAAGCCGAATTGGTCGTGATCATCGGCAAGACCGGGCGCCACGTGTCAGAAGACCAAGCCGAGCGCTTGATCGCGGGCTATTGCTGCGGATGCGATTTCTCGGTGCGCGATTGGCAACGCGCCAGCCCGACTATGATTATGGGCAAAGGCTTTGATACCCATGCGCCGTTCGGGCCTTATCTGGTGACGCCGGACGAGGTCGACGATCCGCGCCAGCTGGACATTCGCGGCTTCGTCAATGGCGAGCTGCGCCAACAGGGGAGGACCG
>CALCCG010000188.1 GCA_937899785.1 uncultured Erythrobacter sp.
CAGAGTGGCGTTGTCGAGCGCGTCCTTGCGGACATGAACTTGTTGCAGGGTCATGATGAGCATCCTCCTCTTTTGCCGGAGGACTTAACCCATCATACCTCGCTAGCCCAGCGTGTTTTGGCGATCGAGGGGCGCTCTTCGCACACGGTCATCCACGCGCTCAGGTGGTCGCATTGCGCCAGACCCACCTGCCCTTGCGGCGTCAGTTGAAGCCCGCGCAGGATGGGATAGAGAAACACGTCAGCAAGCGTGAACGCGTTCAGCGCTGTCCAAGCGCCGTCTTGCGCCATTTCGGCTTCAAGAAAGCCCAAAGCGCGGCTGATATTGGGCAGCGCGCGGTTGATCTTTTCATGGTCCAGATCAAAGCCCGCCACCCGGTGCATAATCCACGGCATGACGAGGCCGTTCTCGAACAGCGGGAAAAGGTAATTGTTCGCGATCGCGATCCACTTATCCATGACCGCACGCTGCACCGGGTCCTCTGGCTGAAGCGCCCCACCCCCATGCGCGTTGTCGATATACTGCGCGATGGCGACGCTCTCGATCAGTTCCAGCCCGTCTATCTCCACCACCGGGACCTTGCTAAACGGATGGCGGTTGGAGGGGCTGTTTGCCGGCGTCGGGATCACTTCGTGGGTGAGCCCGGCTTCCTCTGCCGTGATCTCAACGATGCGCGTGTAGGTCGATATGACCGTGCCAAAGATCCGCGCCTGCGCCATGCCCCTTACCAGCGCTCAAAGCGCCCACCCGCCTCAGGTGCCGAAGGCTTGTAAACGGCGCGAAAAGTCAGACATGCGCGCCACGCATGCAGGACGCATCCCGGCAATGTCCGTTTCGCCCACCATGTCGCCGCGCGCTTTAAGCGCAGCGTTGATCGGCTTTCCGGTCTTGCCCTCATAGAGCCCGGTGAACCAAGCCACCGCCACACTAAGGCCCAGCATAGCGGACTGATCGCCATTCGCACCAAGCTTGCCGAGCGTGTAAGAGGCCCACAAGGCGCAATCGAGGTCCTGCGCGGGGGTGGTCACCACGTTGGAGGGCGCGTTAGCGGTTTGCGCACTCCCCGGCGCGGCTACCAGCGCAACACTGGCGAGCCCCGTCAAAACGAGCCGGTGCACGATTACACCCGCATTGGCATAAGGACGTAGAGCGCTGGCGACCCTTCATCCTTGCGGATGAGCGTCGGCGCGCCCGCATCGGCGAGGTGCAACTCAACCGTGTCGCTGTCGATCTGACCCAAAATGTCTTTGAGATAATTGGCGTTGAAGCCAATCTCGAACCCGTCCGACCCGTACTCGGCTTCCAGTTCTTCCGCCGCATTTCCGTTGTCGGGGGAGGTGACCGAAAGGATGACTTTGTCCTTATCAAGCCCGATCTTCACCGCACGGGTCTTTTCGGTGGCAATGGTCGCGACGCGGTCCACCCCTTCAAAGAAAAGACGCGGATCGACTTTGAGCAGCTTGTCGTTACCCGTTGGAATGACGCGGCTGTAATCCGGGAACGTGCCGTCAATCAGTTTGCTGGTGAGCACCACCCCACCCTCACCGCTGATAGTGAAGCGGATCTTGCTGGCGGAAAGGTCAACAAGAACAGTTCCATCAGCCTCTTCGATCAGCTTGCGAATTTCGCCAACAGCCTTCCTCGGGACGATGACATCGGGCATTCCGGCCGCGCCTTCGGGCCGCGCAAGCGTGAAGCGCGCCAGGCGGTGCCCATCCGTCGCAGCCGCTTTGAGCACCGGCGCGTCCTCATCGGTAACGTGCAGAAAGATACCGTTGAGATAATATCGCGTTTCTTCGGTCGAAATCGCAAAACGGGTGCGGTCAATCAATTCGGCAAGCTGCTTGGCCGGAAGCTCGAAAGAGGTCGGCAGATCACCCTCGACAATCACGGGGAAATCGTCACGCGGGAGCGTCGGGAGCTTGAAATTTGCCCGACCCGACCGGATCTCAAGCCGATTATCCGCCGCATCGAGCTGGACTTGAGAGCCTTCCTTCAGCTTGCGGATAATATCGTTGAGGAGATGCGCGGACACGGTGATCGCACCCGGTGTCTCGACCTTGCTCGCCGAGACGGTCTCCACGATCTGCAGATCGAGATCGGTGGCCATGACCTTGACAGTGCCATCCTCAGCCGCATCGATCAGCACGTTGGAGAGGATGGGTATGGTGTTGCGGCGCTCCACCACGGATTGAACATGGGACATGCACCGCAGGAGCGTTGCGCGTTCGATGGTCGCCTTCATCAGCCTTGACCCTTACCTTGCCGTTGCTGCCGCCCAAGAGCCGGAATCGCCCGGGCAGCGGGGAAGCTCGCCGAAAACCTTAGCGTCACCGCGCTATCGGGCAAGTTTGCTCGTCTGTGAGTGCGGATTCCATTGGGGATAAGGGTGCCAAGGACACCGTCACAGACCTGGAAGACGCGAATTCCCGGATTTCACTGGTCCGTTCCCCCGGTTAGACCATCGCCATTCCGCCGTTGATGTGCAGCGTTTCCCCGGTGACGTACCCTGCCTCGCGGCTTGCCAGAAAGGAGGCCGCCGCTCCAATATCCGCGCCCTCACCCATCCTGCCCATCGGAATGCGCGCGTTGATGGCCTCGGTCTGCTTTTCATCCAGCGCGGTGGTCATCGCGCTGCGGATAAAGCCGGGCGCCAGGCAATTGGCGGTGATCCCGCGACTGGCGACCTCTTGCGCCAGGCTTTTGGTCATCCCCGTCAGACCCGCTTTGGCGGCGCAATAATTCATCTGCCCCGGATTGCCAGTGTGGCCGACCACGCTTGTAATGTTGATGATCCGGCCAAAGCGCGCTTTCATCATTGGACGCACGCTGGCGCGCATCAGGCGAAAGGCGGCTTCCAGGTTGATCGCGATCACCTGATCCCAGTCGTCATCCTTCATCCGCATCGCCAGGCCATCGCGCGTAATGCCGGCGTTGTTGACGAGGATGTCGATGCCGCCGAGCGTATCAAGCGTGGCCGGGATCAGCTCTTCAACCTGGACAGTGTCCGACAGGTTGCAGGTGATTTCAACGTGGTCGCCATGGTCGGGCGCGCCGACCTCTTCGTTCAACTGTTCGCGAAAGGCGCGCAATTTGTCGCCGTTCGAGCCTGAGAGCGCAACGCGCGCGCCCTGAGTTGCCAACGCGGTTGCAATGGCCGAACCGATGCCACCCGATGCGCCGGTCACCAGCGCGTTCATTCCTGCAAGTGAAAACATCAGAGGGTCTCCTTAGCGAAGGCTTCGAGCTCTTCCATTGTGATAAGGCTGGCGGTCTCAGCTTCGCCCGCAATCTTCTTGATCATGGGGGTGAGGACCTTGCCGCCCAGTTCGACGAACGCCGCCACCCCGTCGCTATGCATCGCAGCCACGCTTTCGCGCCAGCGCACACGGCCAGTGACCTGCTCGACCAGCAGTGCGCGCTCTTCCTCGCCATTGGTGACCTTGGCGGCGGTGACATTGGCGTAGAGCGAAACCGTGGGGTTGGCGGGCGGCGTATCGGCGAGCGCTTGCGCCATGCGCTCGGCAGCGGGTTGCATGAGCGAGCAGTGGAAGGGCGCAGAGACCGGCAATTTGATCCCGCGCTTGATCCCATGCTCTTTGACCAACGCAATGGCGCGGTCGATTGCGCCCGCATGGCCCGAGAGCACAACCTGGCCCGGATCATTGTCGTTGGCGATCTCGCACACCTCTCCCTCAGCCGCAGCCGCGGCAAGCGCGCTCGCCTTCTCAATATCCGCGCCCAGCAAAGCCGCCATCGCGCCTTCGCCCACCGGGACGGCCGATTGCATCGCCTGCCCGCGCAGCTTCAACAGCCGCGCCGTGGTCGCCAGATCAAACGCACCCACCGCGCACAAAGCCGTATATTCGCCCAGCGAGTGCCCGGCGACCGCATCCGCGTGGCTAGACAGCGCCACACCGAAGTCACGCTCCAGCACGCGCAGGGTCGCCATCGCGTTGGCCATGATCGCAGGCTGCGCGTTCTCAGTCAGGGTGAGCTCATCCTCAGGCCCCTCGCGCATGATCGCAAACAGGTTTTGCGAAAGCGCTTGATCGACCTCTTCAAAAACCTCGCGCGCCGCCGCGCTTGCCTCAGCAAGGCCCACGCCCATGCCAACTTTTTGACTTCCCTGTCCCGGAAAAACGAACGCTCTCATGGGTTCTCCTCAACTGTGCGCCAGCGCGCCTAGGAGCGCTTGGACGGACTAGCAAGCCCGAACGGCACAACCTTGTTGGCAGCTGTATGCCCGATTTCAGCGCGGCCGAGATAAGGAATGCCGGCGCGCGCGCACCAGAACTTGGCGATGTCTTCAAGCTGGGTGCCAAAGGGGTGGTCGTTTTCAGGCACTTCCGTAACCTCGCCCAGCCGCAGCCCCGCTAAGCGTGGAAGGCTTCCGGCAAGCGAAAAGAAAATGCGGTCAACCGAATACATGTGCTCGCTCACTTCTTCGAGCATCAGGACATGGTCGGTGAGGTCGGGCATCAGCTGCGTGGGCGCCATCATGGCGAGGGTGATAAGGTTGAAGGCCGCTGTGGGCGTCGTCCCATCGACGCTCGGCTCAAGCCCCGAATTGTCGCCCGCTAGCCAGCGGAGCACGCGGCGCACGGCCTCCAGCCCCTCTAGAGAATTGGCGTTGATCGGCATCGATCCGTGCGCACACTGGCCAATCCCCGCCTTGTAGAGCGCGCCCATAATGTAGCCGCAATCCGAAAATCCGACATAGGTTTTGGCCCGCGCCGCATCGTTCAGGCGGACAAGCGCGGCCTCTGCGATACGGTTAGAGCCGTATCCCCCGCGCGCAAACCAAACCGCGTCAAAGGCGGGATCGTTGGCGCAATCCAGAAACGCGGCAAGACGCCGCAAGTCATCGCCCGCAAAGTGGCCCGCGCGCTCAAAGCATTGATCGTGAAACACAACCTCATGCATCGGAAACTCGGCCTCGACCAGCGCCTCAGTCGCCGCAGCAGCCTCGCGCGTGATCGGCGAAGCGGGCGCGCAAATCGCAATCTTTGTCATAGCCTGCGCTCCTAAGTCGCTTGTCAGCTTACGTGCAAGTCCATAAGTCTATTTCATATGGATCACTCGCTTAATGCGCCGGATCTGAATGGGCGCCCTTTCTTCTTCTGCGGCATAGGCGGGTCGGGCATGCTCCCGCTTGCGCAGATCGTGCACGGCCTTGGCCACTCAGTCGGCGGGTCGGATCGCAGCCGCGACCAGGGCCGCACGCCGGAGAAGTTTGCGTGGCTTGAGCGCGCCGGGTTCGGCCTGTTTCCGCAAGATGGCAGCGGCATCACCTTTTCTGAGCAGATCCTGGTCGCCTCCGCTGCGGTGGAGGACACCGTGCCCGAAGTGAAGCGCGCCGCCGAGCTGGGCTGCGATCGCATGAGCCGGGCAGAGCTCCTTTCGACCTTGTTCAACCAGGCGGGCTATTCCATCTCGGTCGGGGGTACATCCGGAAAGTCGACTGTTACCGGCATGATCGCCTGGATCCTCTTCGAGGCAAGCTACGATCCGACCGTGATGAACGGCGCGGTAATGAAGAACTTTGCCAGCGAGCAAAACCCCTTTGCCAGCGCACGCATCGGCCGTCCTGAAATCTTTGTGAGCGAAGTCGACGAAAGCGACGGCTCTATTGCGCTCTACCGCCCGACAATCGGCGTGCTGCTCAATGTCAGTCTGGATCATAAGAGCATCGAGGAATTGCGCGTGCTCTTCGGCGGCTATGTGCGCGAAGCGGGGTGCGCCGTCGTCAACTTTGACAACGAGGAAGCCTCTTTCCTGGCCAGCAAAGCCTCGCAATTGGTCAGTTTCGGTATCGCCAACATAAGGGCCGATCTGACGGTCGAACCCGACTCAATCGATGAGAGCGCGTTCGGCATCCGCGCTGCCATAATCGACAACCGCAGCCGCGAGGTCTTTCCGCTTAGCCTGCCTATGCCGGGTCTGCACAATCTCTCCAACGCTCTGGCGGCGATTGCTGCGGTGAGCGCGGCGGGGGTTGATGTCGCGAAAGCCGTCTACGCCCTGCGATCCTTCGAGGGCCTTGCCCGCCGCTTCGATGTTGTTGGCACCACCGCGTCCGGGATCACCGTCATTGACGATTTCGGCCACAATCCGGAAAAGTGCGCGGCCACGCTGCGCACTCTTAAGGCAACGCCCGGGCGGGTTCTCGCCTTCTTTCAGCCGCATGGTTACGGGCCGCTCAGGCAGATGGGCGCCGAGCTCGCCGAGACTTTCACACGCGAGCTTGACGCGGACGACATCACGCTGATGTGCGACCCGGTCTATTATGGCGGCACGGTGGACCGCAGCGAAGGCAGCGAACGGATCATTGACCTTATCACGGCTGGCGGCGGGCAGGCTGAGCATATCGCTACGCGCGAGGCTTGCGGAGATCGTCTGGTCGAACTCGCCCAGCCGGGTGATCGCATCGTCATTATGGGCGCGCGCGACGACACGCTGAGCGTCTTTGCCAAGGGCGTGTTCGAGCGGCTCAAATGAGCGTGTACGAACGCGCACGGCGGCACGCCCGGTTCATGCTTGGCGCGTTGACGATCGCCGTCTTGTTCGTGGTGGTGATTGAACGGTATTTCGGCCATTCGAGTGTGGCGTTCGGCGTAGCGATTGTCGGCCTCATCGCGGCTAACCGCTCAATGCTTACCCACAACTGCCCCCGCTGCGGCAAGAATTTGTTCTTTCGCGGAATTTTTGTTGTTCCCTGGCCCAATCGGACATGCGGGCGTTGCGGTCTGCACCTCGCCCTCGACAGGGTCTGAACGATCACGCCGGCCGGTTTCACGTCTCCAACAGGGCAAGCCCGGCTTCTTCTTTCGCCACGGCCCTTTGATAAGCCTCGCGCGCTGTCAGCCGGTCGCGATAGGCTTTGAGCGTTTCGGGTACGCCTTCATCCAACCCCACCTTACCGGCCAGGACCAGCGCGTAGCCAACGCAGATGTCAGCCACCGTGAAACGGTCTGCGCAAAGATAGTCGCGGTCTTGCAGTCGCTCCTCGACCTTCACCAGACGTTTGTAGAACCACTCCGCATAGGCGTGCCCGGCGTCGGCCCAGCCTTTGTGCTTTTCGAACAGGGCAAAGCGCATATAGACCGTCTGCGGGAAGGTGATCGTCGCGTCCGCGTGGTAGGTGAAGTCGAGATATTCCGCGTAGTCGCGCTCGCCCACTTGTACGATGACGTTTGACGGGCCGCGCCGCGAGCCAATGTAGTGCGCGATCGCGCAACTCTCGGTCATGCGCGACTGGTAGGGGCTCAGATCATCGCCAAGCTCGTCGATGAAGAGCGGAACCGTGCCAAGCGGGTTGATGTCGAGATATTCAGGCGCCTTGTGGCGTGGCGGGAACGGAAGGACGCGCAGATCGATATCGAGCCCCACTTCCTCGGCGGCCCAAGTGCAGCGAAGGCCGCGTGACCCGGCGCAAGTGTAAAGGATCGGTCGTTCGGACATTTTGCGTGCCTAGCCAGACGCAAGGCGCCCGCAAAGGGGTTTAGTTGATGAAACACCGGCGGGAGGGAGCCTTGTTCATAATCAGCTTTGTACGATAGTTTCTTGCGTAGGACATTTTTATTCCCTCAACCGGCCGCCAGAATCCCACTTTCGCGTTGCATTCCCCCCACTATGCGCTATGTGGCCCGCTTCCGCATCGGGCGACGGCCCGGTGTGGAAACCAAGAAAGCCGGAGGGGCCCCGTGGATGCGCCACGGATCAGCCAGCGATCGGTAGCAGTAAAAGGAACGCAAGGTATGGCTCTTTACGAGCACATCTTCCTCGCGCGTCAAGACTTGAGCCAGGCTCAAGTGGACACGCTGGCGGCCACGGCGACCGAAATCGTCGAAGCGAATGAAGGCAAGGTCACCAAGAC
>CALCCG010000189.1 GCA_937899785.1 uncultured Erythrobacter sp.
TCGGTAAGCGCTCGCCACATTTTTGGCGCAAGCCCGGGCGCACTTGTCATCAAGGTGGTGCTTTGATCCCCCCGTATCAGTCGCCACTCCGGTCCCAATTCGAGAAGGGGGTGATACCGTGTCAGGAGCTCCAACGCCTCGCGCAAATTGACGCAGCTCATCACGGCAAATCCCAGCGATCCGAAATCGGACAGGTTCAAACTGCGGCCGAGCCGCAAGCAAAAAATCGCGTCCCCGGTAAGGCGCTCGGCCTCAAGCAAGGCCAGGCCCGACCGAGTGGCGTTTGGCAGAGCCTCATACTCTGCAGCTTTCGCGATCGCGTTGAGCGCATGGGCCACCGCCTCGGGCGCGTACCCGTAAGGAGCGAGCGCTGCGCCAAGCAATTTGGTCGCATCAATTTTCGGTTCGTCGAACATAGGATCGGGCCCTTCGTGATTCTGGCCGAAAATGCACCCTACGTTGGCCGAAAACATCCCTCTTGGTCAACCCGCTCTGATGTAATCAGACCTCATGACTATGGAGGCCGTATGACCGCTATCCCTACAATTTCGAGCACCCCTGACGACGTCACAATCAAACCGCGCAATCGCAAATTTCAAATCGAGGCCGCGCTTGCTAGCGATTGGTTCGCCAACGATCCGTTCCACACGGCTGTCTTCAACGCCTTCAGCATCAGCTTTCCGACCGGCGAGAAGGAATTTATGGACTCGGTCCGAAATTTCGAGAGCGAGATCGATGATGAGAAGCTGCTGGCTGAAGTGCGCGGCTTCTACCAGCAAGAAGGCATCCACACCCGCGAACACCTGCGCTACAATCGCATGTTGTGCGCCGCACGCGGCTACGACCTGGCCGATCTTGAAGGTGTCTTCTTAAAGCTGCAAGAGTGGATGCAGAACGATCCGCGCGCCACACCCCAAGTGCGCCTGGCGGCAACTGTCGGCCTTGAACACTTCACCGCCAGCTTTGCTGAGATATTGCTCAAAACCGATTATCTCGACACAGCCGATCCGGCTCTGCGTGAGTTGTGGCAATGGCACAGCCTGGAAGAAATGGAGCACAAGGCGGTGGCCTTTGATGTGTTCAACGAAGTGTGCAGTGATCATAAGATGCGTCGGCGCGTTATGCGCGTAGCCTTCTTTATGCTGATGCGCCGCGTTCTGACGGTGACGCTCAAAATGCTGCGCCATGATAAGCAGGTTTGGAAATGGCAAACGCTCAAAAGCGCGGCCCGGTTCTTCTTCAGCCGGACGGGCTTCGTGCGCCAATATCTCCCGCGTCACAACGAGTTCTTTCGGGACGATTTCCATCCCTGGCAATCCGATACGCGTGATCTCTTGGAAGAGTGGAAGCCGCGCCTTGCGGCGGCGTAGCCACTACACCTTCTCAGGCCTGTCGTTCAGTGCAGCGTAGCTGAGCGCGCGCCAACGGCTGGTCCGAGGGGCGCTAAGGACGGCGGCGCTATGCAGTCTCGTACCGCGCCGATCAGCAAAAGCATGGTCTCAAGCCGCGTGCGAGAAAATCCGGCGCCCATGTGCGGCTGCCAAGAGCACCCCGCCGATCACGGTTGGTATCGTCTCATCAAGGCCAAAGTTCTCAGCAAACACACCGCCGACAACCAAGACGGCGCCAAGCCCCGCGGGAACCATAAAAGCGGGCACGCGCGCTGAAGAAGCGGTCAGAACCACGCTTCCCGAAGCGACAACCGCCAGCGCCGCAAAAGTCCAGTGCAACCATTCAGCATCTGCGGCTGCTGCCGCAAAGGGCAGCGACACGGCGAGCAGCGGGAGCGCGAGGCAGTGCGCAATGCACAGCAGGCTGAGCGCGACAGCCGCATGGTCGGTCAAGGTCTTGGTTTCGTCTGGGGCTGGCATCGCGTTTGGGCGCTCGCAAAGGAAAAGAAGGCGCTTCGCCTAGTCGCGCCTCCTGCTTGCGTCAATCCAGCTCAACCGGGCTCCTCGTCGACCTCCGGCCGCTCCTCCATGGTAGGCGGATCGATAATGGAGAGCGGCCAGAAGGCCGGAATCGGTTCAGGGCTGTTCTGCCCATCAAGCTCAATCCCCATCCCCCGGCGCGCGCCGAAGTTTTGCAGACAGCGCATAAAGGTTGGGCTGAACATCTCTTCGATCTTCTTGCAGCCGCGCCGCGCTTCACCGGGCAGCGCGTTGGGGCTTAACTCCTCATTCTCTGAGCCATCGGCAGTGGTGACGTCGATCGGCCCAAAAGGATTGGCCAGGCGCAGCGAAGCAATTGAACTCACCTCAAGCTCATTCACCAGCAGGCTGTAGGCTCGGAAAGCCTGATTGATTGCGCCGTCCACTTCGTTGACATTTTCCTCCAGGGTCGCAGTGGTCGGCCCATTGCGCAGGACATAGACCTTTGCGAGGCTATCCGATCCGAGCAACGCGTCGAAAGCGGGGCGAGTCATTGCCCGTGCCAGCGTCGCAAAGGGCTTGCGGTATACCTTACCAAAATCCGAGATGAAAACAGACCGCCGAACGCCGCCATCGAACAAAGTGACATCCTTCAGCGGCGTTTCAATCGGGGCTTCGCCAGCCTCAAGCGCGCGCTGGACGCGCAATTGCTGATGAAAGACCGGCATAGCGGAAGAGGCGAGCGTCGTCGCCGTAACGCAGTCGACCGCCTCCAGACCGGGGCCCTGATCCGCCTGAAGCGCGGTCACCATTTCCTTCATATTGACCGCCTTGAACTGGCCATCCGCGCCCTCGACAACGCCGACCACCGTCTTGATCGGGGAAAGGGCGATCTGGTCAACCAGCCGATGGCGCGCGGTCCGATCGGCTCCATCGTCATCCTCAATGACGAAGGTGTATTCCTCGTGCAGTACCTCCTGCACCGTGCCGCGCAGCGCGTCCGTGCCCGCGACCGATCCCTGGAAAATCACTGCGCCATAGCCATCGTAGTCAACGACGGCCTTCTGGCTCGGGGGTGCGTATTCGGTGATGAGGCGTTGGAGGGCCTGTACACGCGTTTCCTTGGGCTGCGTCTTGTCGAGCACCACCATCAGCAAGAGCGACTGTAACCCGCCGGTGCTGACACCGGTGATGAGACGGATATCCATCTTGTCGATTTCTGCGAAGTTCAGTTGATCGGACTGAAGAGTGCGTCTGATCTCCTCGCCCTTTTCGTCGCGGGTAATCGTGACGCAGGGCATCACGTTGCGGTCATTTTGGAGGCCTGCCGTCTGGGTGCAAGCAAGCCCGACAAACAGCCCCGCGCCAAAAGCACCCCACTGGCCTCCGCCTGACAACAACAGCGCGTTGCCTTTGGGCAAGCCTGATTCGACGATGATTTCGTTCTCGCCCGCGTTAGGCACGCCTAGAACTTCCAACCCGATACCACTCGAAGCGGCTTGCTGGGCTTCGTACTCACGTTGGAGACGTTCGCCCTCGCGGCGTAGCTCGTCAAGATCCATGCCACCGGGAAACGCGGCCTCTTCGACCAGGTCACCGATGGTGGCGGGCGAAGACTCAACCGGCCCTCCCAACGCCTCTAGACCAGACCTGGATGGAGGCTTCGCACCGCGATCTTCGATAGCGTAGCGCTGGATATCAGCGACAAAGGCACTGGGCCTGGGAGAAATGGCGAAGTCGCCAAAGGCCGGGCAGGCGATGTCCTGTCCTCCCCGCGTCGAAGCGCAACCCGAGACTGCAAGGCTGACCACCACCAGTGCAACTCCTATTCGCTTTGCCATGTTCTCACCCCCAGAGCAGCCTGTTTTCTATTATGCACAAGTCATCGAGGAGTTTGCTTACAATAAACCTTCGAAACCGGCGACACATAAGAAGCAAAAGACGAGAGGAAATTTGGGCATGGTAGAGATTGTCGAAATTGATGGTGGCGATTGGCTTGATGAGCATCGCACCTGCGACCGCAGAGCGCTAGGCGTCTTCAAGGTCAAGGCTGTCCCGACCGGCGATCTTGCAAAAGACCTTGCGCAGCGCAGCAGTGTTTTGGGGGCGCTGATGGACGATCTTGCCGCGCAACCGCATCCTGTCACCATAACCGGTTCCGCTTGGTCACAAGCCGATCTTTTCACCTCGCCAGCTGTGCGCGTTGACACGGCGCTCGACAAGGCCATTTGGGCTATCCCGGCGCGGGCTCTGGCGCCCGAGTTCGACGGGGATCCCGATCGCTTCGTCGTCGCAACGGGCGGCGCCAAGCTCAGAGACATTATGCAGTTCTTGGACAAAGGCGGCCAATCCTTTCGGACTGCGGGGTCGCACAAGGGCCAATCGATCGGCGGCGCCATTGCCACGGGCACGCATGGATCGCTGCTTGGGGAATCGGGGCTCGAGACGCATGTTCGCGGAATGCTCTTTATCGGCGGCTCAGGCGCCAAGCACTGGATCGCCGATCCCGAGTGCCCGGTTTTAAGCGCGGGCTTTGTCCAGGGCTTTGCGACGGCGGTGGACCCTTCGCTATTTCGTGACACCCTTATCCATCTGGGCGGTCTTGGCTATTGCGCGGCGATTTTGATCGAAGCGGTGCCCCGCTTTGGGCTGTCGTGGAAAAAGATGATTGCGCCGCTGGCGCCCGACTGGTGGGAGGCAGTTGCAAACGCCGATTACGCCCGGGCCACTGTGCCGATCCTTGGCGAGAAAGAGCCCGCCTTTTACGAGTTGACCTTTGATCCCAACAAAGGCCTCGATGAAGAGGTGATGCAAACAGTCTATTGGCTCGATCTGCTACCCGATCTTGAACTGGATCCTGCCGGGCCAAAGCGTCCTAAGGTAGCAGCAGGGCGAGACGCGCTCGACATTATCACCGGCGGGATCAACGCCTTTTCCCGGAGCATGGTCGCCTCGCGCAATAACAAGGATAAGGAAGACGACGACGATGACGGCTTTTCGAGTTTTGCGCGCCGGCTTCGGGTGCTCGATGTCGCCAAGATGACTTTTGACGAATTTCGCAAGGACGTCGAAGATCAGGACACCTCGAAAGAACCGGCCAGTTTGCTGGAACTCACCCGGGATTGGGAAGCGCGCGAGGTGTTTGGGATCCGGATCGACACTTTCAACGCCGCGCTCGCTGTGCCAGTGACGGAGTTGCGCCGTACATTGGAGATAGGAGGGCAGGTTGCCTCGCGGTGGCGCAAGCACTTTGTCTTCACGGCACGGTTTGCAACCAAGAGCCGCGCATCGATGAGCTTTTTGCGCTTTGACGACTCTGCGATCATCAACATTGATGGGCTAACCCGCGCGGGAATCGCTGGATGGATTTCACACAGCGACGAGTTTTCGCGCGATTTCACCAACGCGCTGGAAGAAGCGGAAATCCCATTCTCCATGCATTGGGGTAAGGACATCCCAAGCAGCGCGGCCAAGATAGCCACAGACTTCGGCGACGCCGCGGCTCGCTACAAGGCGGCACGGGCGGCGCTGGTGCCGGCGGGTTTGCGCGACAAGCTGTGCCCGCCACAGCTTAAGGAATGGGGGCTCGATTAAAGGGGTGTGGTCAGGCCCCGTGCTGGGTACGGGCGATTTCGTGCAACCAATCGGCGTGGCGTGGAGCGACTTTGGTCTCGCTCCATTCGTCGAGCATCAGCGGCGCGACGCGAGCGAGCTCTTCGTACTGATCCGCCGTGCCGATATCGGTGGCAAGCTCGACACGGTGGCCGTTGGGATCAAAGAAGTAGATCGACTTGAAGATGCCGTGATGGGTGGGGCCCAACACATCGATGCCAAGACTCTCAATGTGTTCCTTGGCATCGATCAGCTCTTCTTCCGATGCGACCCGAAAGGCGAGATGCTGGACCCATTGCGGTGTGTTTTCATCACGGCCCATATCGGGCTGGTTGGGCAATTCAAAGAAGGCAAGGATGTTGCCATTCCCGGCGTCGAGGAAGACGTGCATGTACGGATCATACGCTCCGGTCGAGGGCACGTGGTCCTCGGCAAAGGCGGTGGTGTAGCCCATACCTAGGACACGCCCGTACCACTCTACGGTCTCCTTTGCATCGCGGCAGCGAAAGGCAACGTGGTGGACGCCACCCAGCTTCACGGGGCTCTTCGTTTTCGGATGAGTGGATTGATCGGTCATTCTCTCTCTCCCGATACCTTGTGGAGGGCCAGCTTACTCAGCGGGCTCTTCAACTTCGAGTGCACCGCGACGGATCTGGTCGCGCTCCATACTCTCGAAGAGCGCTTTGAAGTTGCCTTCGCCAAAGCCATCGTCGCCCTTGCGCTGAATGAACTCGAAGAAGAGCGGGCCCACCTTCGCCTCGGCGAAGATCTGGAGCAGCAAGCGGGGCTGACCGCCCTGCGTTGTGCCATCCAAAAGAATGCCGCGCGACTGCAGCGCGCTCACATCTTCGCCATGGCCGGGCAGGCGCTCATCGAGCATTTCATAATAGGTCGCAGGCGGCGCGGTCATGAAAGGCACGCCCAGCTCTTTAAGCTTGTTCCAGCACGCGGGCAGATCATCACAAATCAGCGCGATGTGCTGGATGCCTTCTCCGTTGTAGTGGCGCAGGAATTCCTCGATCTGGCCTTTGCCGCTCTCACCCTCTTCGTTAAGCGGGATACGGATCTTGCCATCAGGCGCGGTGAGCGCCTTGGACGTCAGGCCGGTGTATTCGCCTTTGATGTCGAAAAAGCGAATCTCGCGGAAGTTGAACAGCCGCTCATAATAGTCGGCCCAATAGGCCATACGGCCCTGATAAACGTTGTGTGTCAGATGATCGATCGTGTGAAAGCCCGCGCCTTCCGGATAAGGATCCACGCCCGGCAGATAATCGAAATCGATGTCGTAAATCGTCAGATTCTTGTCGTCCGCACCAGCGTAACGATCGACAAGGTACAGGATCGCGCCGCCAATGCCGCGGATCGCCGGGATGGAAAGCTCCATTGGGCCCGGAGTGTTGGTCACCGGTTCCGCGCCTGAGGCAATAAGATGCTCATAGGCAGCGACCGCATCACGAACACGGAATGCCATGCCACAGGCCGATGGCCCGTGCTCTTGCGCAAAGTACCAGGCCGCCGATCGCGGCTCGTAATTTACGATCAGGTTGATGCCGCCCTGACGCCACAAATCAACGTCTTTCGAGCGGTGCTTGGCCACAAGGGTAAAACCCATGGTCTCAAAGACCGGCTCTAGAATACCCTTTTCCGGCGCGCAGAACTCTACGAATTCAAAACCGTCGAGACCGGCGGGGTTTTCAAACAGGTCGTTAGGGTGGATGGCGGCGTGCGTGGTCATAGTCAGGGGCTTTCCCAAGATGCGGCGCTGGAGAAGGCGCGCGTTACAAACTGGTTACTATTGAAACTATTTACTCGATTGTAAGCGCTTTGGCAATCCGGGAAATGCACAGGCGTGTGTGCAGGGCGCCCGGCCGGTCACCTTTCGCATTCATAGGAGTGTTGCCGAGCGCCGCCAAAGCGCCGACAATCAGCCGATAGTCTTAGCCATCAGTCGGCCGTCATCGCTGCGCGCGACGTTTAGCCGTGCGCCAAAGGGCTGACCGCGCTCAAACGCATCGCGAGTTCGCGCATCGTCCAGGTCGGCGTTGCCCGCGACGCGGCAACCGGCTTCATCCCGGCCAATCCAGATCGCCTTTGAACCCGACTTGGTGTGGCTGATTGTGTAGGTCTCGAGCTCGGCACGGGTGCAATCCGCCGCGCCAAGGGGAACCGCGTCTTTGGCTTCCGCAAGAACCGTGTAGCGGTCCCTGTCTGACCAGTCTGCCGGCGCCGTCGAGTAAACGCCTGTTGCGTATTTGCTCATCCAGCCGCCATTGGCGCCCACGAGCGCGAAGCGATCACGGTCGCCCCGAACACGCACAACCGCCTCCGCGATGGCGTGGGCCGAATAGTTGTTTCCCGCCCCTCCAAAGAACGGCAAACCGCCTGTCAGCGTGAGGCCACGTGGATCGTCGATAGAGAGACCAAAATGGTCGACCTGGTTGAAGACGGGAATCGCAAAGCACGAATAGAAATCGAGATACGCCATATCGCTCATGCCCTTGCCGGCGCGATCCAGCGCTGTTTCGACGCTGGCCAGGCTGGCGGGGCACGCTGAAAGGTCCGGGCGCTGCATGATCGCAAGCTCTGTTGCGGCGGTAACCGCATGGACATGCACCCATTTCTCTTCCGGCACGCCCAGCTCGCGCGCCGTGGCCACGCTGGCTATGAGGATGGCGGCCGACTGATTCACCTGATCGCGCGCAACCGTCATACGCGCATAAGGCTCGGCGAGGACGCGGTTGCGCGTCGTGATAGTCGCCAGCTCTTCCGCCGAACGCACAGTCGGAGCGGCCGCGTGAGGGTTGGCGGCGGCGACCTGCGTGAACGGCGCAAAAAGCTCACCGATCTTGAGGCGATAGGCATCCAAGCCGAGCCCCAACTTGGCACGGCGGGCGTTCTCCGCCAACGCGTATAGGGGAATCGCGCTGCCCGCGCCGTGCTGGAACAGAGTTGGCTCGATCAGCTTGTCCAGCCCGAAGCCCCGATCCTCGAAGTCGTCGGCGTTTTCACCGGACACCTCCTCGGACCAATCGGGCTTTTCGCCCTTTGCGAGATGCGCAAGAACGGTCGAAATGGCCTCCGCACCGACGATGGCCGCGCATTGGCTTTCGCCTGCGGCAATCGCAGCAGCGAATTCTCCAACAAGTTGCTGGTTTGTCTGCCCGCCCGTAGGTGTGAGGATCGCGCGCGCAGGATTAGCGCCAACTCGGCCCGCCATCGCGCGCGGGATGTTGCTCGCCGTGCCAAAGGGCGGCTCGCGCCCGGGGCGAGAAATCTCGAACGCGCGGATACTCGCGAGCGTATCGATCGCCTGCGCCGCAGGGCCGCTCGCCCCGCTATCGGCAATCGCCTCGGCCAGCGCGCGCCCGCCGAGATCCATATAGTTGAGCCCCTGATAGCCGGGCTCGCCCACGCGCTCTGAATATTGACCAACCCCGATGATGACCGGAGTCGTATCCGCTACCTCAATCAACGAAATCGTCCACGCGCTCGACAATGATCGCCGGGGCCATGCCGCCGGCGGCGCACATTGTGACCAGCCCAGTCTTAAGGTCACGGCGTTCGAGCTCATCGATCATCGTACCGATTAGGATCGAGCCGGTCGCGCCAATCGGATGGCCGAGTGCAATCGAACCACCATTGACGTTGACCTTTTCCCAATCGAGATCAAGATCGCGCACGAATTTGGCCGCAACGACCGCGAAGGCTTCGTTGATTTCGAAAAGGTCGATGTCCTCCAGGCTCATGTCGGCTTTCTCGAGCACTTTTTTAGCCGCTGGAACCGGCGCGTTGAGCATAAGCGTCGGATCATCGCCCATATTGGCAGTGGCGACGATGCGCGCGCGCGGCTTGAGCCCGTTCTTCTCAGCGTACTCCTTGCTGGTGACAAGCACCGCCGCGGCGCCATCGACAACGCCCGAGGAGTTGCCCGCGTGGTGGAAGTGCTCGATCTCAAGCTCGGGGTACTTTTGGTTCACAAGGCCGCGAAAGGTGCTCCCTTTGGCATCCAGGGGCATGTCGGCGATCTTGGTGAAGGCGGGCTCAAGCTTGGCGAGGTCTTCCATCGTCGTTTGCGGGCGCGGATACTCCTCGCGGTCAAGCACCACAGTGCCATCTTCGGCCACTACAGGGACAACCGACTTCTCGAAGCGTCCGTCGGCGATGGCTTCCGCCGCCCGCTTTTGCGAGCGATAGCCGACCTCGTCCAATTCCTCCCGCGTGAAGCCTTCAAGGCTCGCAATCGCGTCGCCGCAAATGCCCTGGTGGCTTTGCGGGTGCACGCCTTGGAGGCGCTCGTTATAGCTGCCCATCATCATCGGCCTGATGCCCGCCTGCATCTTCTCTTTGCTCATGGCGGCGGTAAGGCGCATCATTTCGGTTCCGCCCGCAACGACGCAATCCTCCATCCCGCTCATGACCTGTGCGGCAGCAAGGTTCACGCTGGTGATGCCGCCGCCACAGAATCGGTCAAGCGTCGTTCCAGAAGACGTGATGTCATATCCCGCATCGAGCGCCGCCATACGCCCCAGATCACCAGCTTGCAGGCCGTCCTGGGTTGAAACCGACCAGATCACGTCGTCAACGGTGGTGGTGTCGAGGTTGTTGCGCTCGCGGATTGCCTTCAGGACCGTCGCGGCAAGGTGCTGTGGGTGCTGCTCGGCCAACGCACCTTTGCCCTGTTTGCCAATTCCACGCGGCGTGCGCACGGCGTCGATGATATAAGCGTCAGCCATTATTCGGGATCCTCTCGAGTTTTCGCGATTAATGCGGTTGACGCCTGCGTAAACCCACTGCACCACTCGCACAACAATCAGTTTCGATGAGAAACGCTAAACTCGGAGAGAGATGTGACAGACACCCCAACTGACGAAGTCTTGACGCAAGTTGAGGACGGCATTCTGATCGTCACCATAAATCGTCCTGAAGCCAAAAACGCGATGACCAAGGCGGCGGCCGAGGGCATTGCGGCAGCCATGGACCGGCTCGACGCTGAAGACGATCTGCGCGTGGGCATTCTTACAGGTGCTGGGGGCACGTTCTGCTCGGGAATGGACCTAAAAGGTTTTCTGCGCGGTGAGAGGCCGTCGGTCGAGGGGCGCGGATTTGGCGGCGTCGTCGAGGCTCCTCCGGTCAAACCGCTGATCGCTGCGGTCGAAGGCTACGCCCTTGCGGGCGGTTTGGAACTGATGATCGCGTGCGATCTGGTGGTGGCCTCTGATAATGCGAAATTCGGTATTCCCGAAGCCAAGCGTGGCCTGGTCGCCGCGGCTGGCGGCGTGATGATGCTGCCCGACCAGATCCCCGAGCGGGTCGCAATGGAACTTGCGCTGACCGGTGACTTTATTGACGCCGGCCGTGCTTATGAGCTTGGCCTTATCAATTCCGTTACCGAGGGTTCCGCCTTGGACGGCGCCAAAGCGCTTGCTGCGCGGATCGTCGCCAACGGTCCGCTTGCAGTCAGAGTCTCTAAGCAGATCATCAAGGAATCGCGCGCCTGGCCGATGGAAGATCGCTACGCCAATCAGGCCAAGCTGATTGCGCCGGTCTTCGTGTCGGAAGACGCCCGCGAAGGCGCTGCGGCTTTCGCCGAAAAACGCGCGCCCAATTGGAAGGGGAAATAAGATGCCCGTTATCGATGTCCCCCAGCCCGCCTTCATGGAAGACGAGGAAATCGCGATCTTTGCCGACGCAGTTGGCAAATTCTATAAGCAGCAGGCGCCCGAAAAGCGCGTCCACAAGTGGCGCGAAGATGGTCAGGTAGAGCGTGGGTTCTGGAACGAGGCGGGCGCCGCTGGACTGCTCGGCGTTAGTGTGCCGACCGAATATGGGGGGCATGGCGGCGACTTTCGCCACGATATCGTCGTCATCGATCAGCAAACGCAGAATGGCGTCGAAGGCTTTGCCGCCAGTCTGCACAACACGATCATTCTGCCCTACCTCGTGCGCCACGGGACCGAGGAACAAAAGCAAAAGTATCTGCCCAAGCTCGTTACCGGTGACCTTGTCAGCGCGATCGCGATGTCCGAACCCGATGTCGGCTCAGACCTTCAGAGCATCACCACCACGGCTCTCAAAGACGGCAACGGCTATCGCCTCAACGGCTCGAAGACATGGATTTCGAACGGGCAAACCGCCGATTTCATCATCGTTGTCGCCAAGACCGATCCGAACGAAGGCGCCAAAGGCATCTCACTGATGCTTCTGGAGACCGAAGGTGCAGAAGGATTTCAGCGCGGCAAGAAGCTCGACAAGGTTGGTCTCGACGCGCAGGACACCTCAGAGCTGTTCTTCGACAACGTCTTCATCCCCGGCGATAATGTGCTTGGCGGCGTGGAGGGCAAAGGCTTCTACCAACTGATGGGTGAACTCCCTCAAGAGCGCCTTGTCATCGCCATGGGCGCGATGACGGGTATTGAGAAGGCGCTCGAAGTTACGGTCGACTATGTCAAAAACCGCAAGGCGTTCGGCAAGACGATCTGGGACTTTCAGAACACGCAATTTGTCCTCGCCGACCTCAAAGCGCGGGGGACAGCGGCGCGGGTCTTCGTCAATGACTGCATTGCCAAATTGCTTGAAGGCAAGCTTGATGTAGCCACCGCGAGCATGGCGAAATATTGGGTGACCGAACTTCAGAGCGAAGTCGTCGACAAGTGCCTGCAATTCCATGGCGGGGCCGGCTATATGAACGATTACGCTATTGGTCGAATGTATCGCGATACCCGCATTGCGCGAATCTATGGCGGCTCGAACGAAATCATGAAGATGCTTATCGCACGGTCTATGTAAGCGCGTTTCTTTCTGAGCCTCAAGAAAAAGGGGGCGGCCTGATTACGCAGGCCGCCCCCTTTTCTACGAGACCTCTACGGGGTTAGAACTTGGCACGGAACACCGCGCCATAGGTGCGCGGCTGAAGCGTGAAGGCCGAGCGCGAGTTGGCCGCTCCCGAGCCGCGAAGCGTGGTGTTGAAGGTCACGCCGCGCACCACGTTGTCGGTGAGGTTGTTGACAAAAGCTTCAATTGAAAAAGCGCCATCGTTGAAGCGCAGACCGGCGCGGAGGTTGATGAACTCCTTGCCGTCCTGCACATCGGCGATGATCAGCGGCGCGGCGTCGATAGCCGCCTGCGTACTTCCCGCTGCCGCCACATCAGCGGCGCTCGGCGGAACAATAGCTTGCGTCGAAGTGCGCTGATCGCCTTCGAGACGGATCTGCCCCGACGCGAAGAACTCCATATCGTCGCCGATTGGTTGTTCGTAGTTCGCACCAAGGATGGAAACGACGTCGGCCGCGTTGGTTAGAGAGTTGCCGCAGAGCGATGCAACAGTGATGTTGTCGGTCAGCGTGCCCGCGCAGTCATCCGGATACTTGGCATCCAGGATGGTTGCGGAGGCGTTGATCGACAGCTCGTCGGTGACACGCCAAAGGCTCTCGATCTCCAGGCCGGTTGTTTCCGCGCGCGGAACGTTGAAGGTCTGGAACGCGGTTCCGGTGAATTCAAGAACCTGGAAGTTCGTAAACTCCTCGATGAACGCGGCGATGTTCAGCGTCAGCGCATCATCGATGAGACGGCTCTTAAAGCCAATTTCGTACGCGTCCACTTCCTCGGAGAGGAAAACGGGGCTGGCGCCGGCCACGGCGGCGGTCGTATCAAGATTAATGCCACCGGCTTTGTAGCCATGCGTGAAGCTGGCGTAGAGATTGATCGGTGTGTCGGGGAATTCGTAACCTAGGCGGATCGTGTAGATCAGCTCTTCGTCATCAAACTCGTCCTGGAAGGTGACAACCAGCGGGAAAACCGCCGCTTCTGGAAGATCAGCCGGAGCGGCAAAACCAAAGCAGCCCAGCGCGAACAGACCATCGGTAAGAGTGGGCGGAACCGCCCCTGAACCGATAGCCGATAGTGTGGCCGGACAGATTGTGTTGTTGGTTTCGGTCTGCGTAAAGCCGCCTTCCTTCTCCTCCCATGAATAGCGCGCGCCAACCGTCAGTTCGAGTCCGTCAACCAATTCAAGCGTGTTATGCGTAAACACTGCATAGCTGGTTGCGTCTTGTTGAAACCGGTTGAGCGTGCGCGTGCCGTTCGGATCGGCGCCGGTGAAGAGCTGGATCGGAGCGGGTCCCGCTGCCGCGCCAAACAGAGCGCCGGTGTTCGCGTCATAGTCCGAGCCAAGCAGAAAGGTCGACGTTTGATCAATCGTCTCGTCCGAGTAGAAGCCGCCCAACATGTAGTTCAGCTTGCCTCCAAAGGTCTCGCCTTGGATGCGCGCTTCAACCGTGTAGGTCTCCACTTCCAGATCGATACCAACGTTGAAGATGTCGTTTGCGGTAAAGTCGGAATCGTAGAATTCCGTGCTTTCAAACTTGCGATAGGAACCGATCAGAATGAAGTCGGCGCTGTCTGAAATTGGGAACTCGAACTCGCCTGTAAGGCCATAATTGTCGATGTCGGCGCTCGGCGCAAAATTGGCAGAAACCACACGATTATCGAGCGCTTCTTCAAACTCCGCCTGACCAAACGGATTGCGCGAAACGCTTGGCTGGCCGTTGCCGCCATTGGCGCCGAGCCCAACCGCCGCGTAGGCGCCTGCGGCGACAAGCGGTGTTTCATAGAGCTCAATCGCTCCGCAGCAACTTGAGGTGCTGTTTGAGAAATCGCCGATAAGCCGCCCGCGGAAACCGCTGTCCGTCTCCCAGCCAAGCTGCGCGCGGACAAGATACTGATCTACATCGTTGGTCTCGCCAATAATGGCTCCGGTTTCGTCGGCCACATCGAGAAAACCGTCCCGCTCGCGAAACGCGCCGGTAACACGAAGCGCCAGGGTATCTTCGGTGATCGGCACGTTGATCGCGCCTTGGAGGCTAACCTCGTTAAAGTTGCCATAGCCCGCGTTCACAAAACCGCCAAACTCGCCCAGCTCGGGCCGCTTGGTCGTAATGTTGAGCGCCCCCGCCGAAGTGTTGCGACCGAACAACGTGCCCTGTGGTCCCCGCAAAACTTCGACCCGCTCAATGTCGACGAACTCGTTCAGCGCGACGCCTGGGCGCGACTGGTACGCGCCGTCGATAAAGATGCCGACCGCGCTTTCAAAACCGATATTGTTTGAAGTCGTCCCCACGCCGCGAATACGAAGCACCACAGACCCTGAAGCGATCTGCGCCTGACTTGACGTAAAGCTCGGCGCGAGATCCGTGACTTCACGGATGTTATCGACGCCTTGATTGTTCAGAGCTTGCGGCGAAATCGCCGTCACCGCGATGGGGATGTCCTGCACGTCCTGCGCACGCCGGGTCGCCGTCACGATAATGACGTCTTCCCGCGCATCCGGCGCTTCAAGGCCGTCGGGCACATCCTGAGCGAAAGCTGGTACGGTAAACGAGGTGCAGGCCATAAGGCCCGCAGCGTAAGCTGCAAGCTTGCGTGTCATAAGTTTTCCTCTCCACAAATTCCCCGGTGTCCCGTGTTCGGGCTTTCCGTTGGGGACGGGAGACTATCAGCGCGCAGAGCGCCCGCAAGAGTCATTGCTGAGTTGTTGCCAGATTGTATCAAAAATGCCACAAACCATGGTGCAGCGCAGCATTATTGCGCGAGTGCGAACGTTTGGCTCGCTTGGGCCGAATTTAGAAGTTGATCCGCACGCCCGCCCAAAAAGTCTGCGGAACGCCCACGTCAATCGCGCCGGCTGCGTTGCGCGTGATGATCTCTTCGTCGAAGAGGTTCTCGGCCCGCAGGATAGCGGTGATTGCTTTGGTGAGCGGCGCTGAACCGAACAGGTCGAGCGTCGTTGCGGCAGCCAGGCTATCGGTTTCTTGGTCGTCTTCAAATTGCCCGCTCGTATGGCGCAGCGTGGTTGCCAGCCTCCACCGCGCAGCGGGTTCCCAGGAGAGCGTGGCGGACGCGGAAAATTTCGGCGTTTGCGGAGGGCGATTGCCGTCGAGCGTGGCGCTCGTATCTTCGCCATCAATCGTCGCGTCGGTGTAGGCGAGCGACCCGTCAAAGCTCATCTCACCCAGCACGACGACCGCGCTTGCCTCGATCCCCTGAGCGTCGATCGCTGGCAGATTCTGGCGCTGGCGCAGATTTTCCTCAAGCGTCACGTTAGCGATCGCATTTTCCACCCGGTTATCGAAAGCGGTCAATGAGAGCGCCACGTTGCGGTTGGGATACCAGTCGAGCCCAAGCTCAAACCCCTCGAGCCGCTCGTTCTCAAGCTCCGCATTGGCCTGCGTCACCACGGGGAAGACAACGAAGGGGCGGTAGAGCTCATTGAGCGTGGGCAAACGAATGCCGGTGTAGGCCGCAGCGCGCACTTCCAGTCGACGAGTGGCATAAAACAACGCGCCCGCGCGCCAGTTCACCGCCCAATCAGAGCGGTCAGCAGCGATCGTTTCGCTCACCAGAACGCCACTTGGGTCTACCGCGCGGAAAAAGCCGTCCTCGATCCGCGTGTGATCGGCGCGCAGACCTCCCGTCAGCAGGAGAGGGCCGATTTGCCAATCGTCTTCGACAAAAAGTCCAAGATTGGACGTTGTGCCACCCGCGTTCCTACGTTCGCGAATGAGGCCCGTGAACGAGCTGATCGCGTCCTCAAACAACTCCCCGTCCGCGCCGCGATAATCAATCCCGACCCGCACGTCATGCGCTTCGCTTATCGGCGGGCGCACTTCGATCTTGCCGCCTACACCCGTCGATGGTGTGTTTCGCTGGTCGAGGACAGGCACAAAGCTGTTTGAGGAGATGATGATGTTGTTGAAATTGCGCGCCTGGACATAAGCAAGGGCGTCGAATTTCCATTGGCCTCGGCCTACGAAACGAAGGCTCGCATCCTGCCCCTCGATCATCGAGTCCGCCCCCTCAAAGCGCAGCGTGCGGCGGTCTTCGAAAAGGCTCACGCGCGCTTGGACTTCGACGTCGGGGCTGATCGGGGCGACGCCCCGAAGACCCGCCTGCCAGCTGTCAAATGCGGCCCTCGCGGTCGCCGGGACCCGTTGATCCTCGGGAGTGGTGAAAAAGCCTTGCCCTCGATCCCAGCGCCCGCTCACCGTCGCAAACCCCGCGCCCAGCCGCTTTGTCAGCGCCGCGCTGGCCTCGGTTTCTTCGCGTTGATTGACGAGCAGGCTCCCGCTAAAGTCGCTCAAAGTGCCCCGGCCAGCGCTTTCGAGTTCAATCGTGCCAGCGAGCGCGCCCGATCCAAAGGGCCCTGATCCTCCGCCCCGCGTCACCCGGATATTGCCAAGCGTGTCAGGCTGGAGCGCGGTGAAGGGGACGTATCCGAAGAACGGATCGGCCACCGGAACTCCGTCAAGCAAAACGAGAGCGCGACTGGTTGCGTTACCGCCCAAAGCGCGCAGGGTTACCCCTTGCGCGGTCGGGTTGGACGAGCGGCTGTCCGAGCGACGAAACTGCTGAAAGCCCGCGATGTTGCGCAACACGTCGTCAAGGCGGCCCGATCCACTCGCGATGATCGTTTCGCGTGGGATCTCAACGGTCGCGTAGACGCTGTTGGACAGGGCCGGCTCAAGCCCGTCGCCGGTTACCACAATCTCGGTTTCAGGATTCTCCTCACCACCTTCCTGGGCAGCAAGAGGGGGGTGACAAGTGAGGGCCAAAGCCGACGCGGCGCACGCAAATCTACGGGTCATGCCAAGCGCGTAGAGCCTTGGCTCGCCCACGTCACGCCCCAACAGCGGTGAAACCAGTTTCAAATTGCAATCAAGACTCGCGTTCAACTCTGAAAACCGATAGGTTCCTCTCTGAGAGAGACAAAAGAGGCCTCGTAAGACACATGCTTGCAACACCCCCTGATTTCGACGTCCTGATCGTTGGCGCTGGTATTTCTGGCATTGGTATGGCCGCTCATATGGAAATGAAGGCCCCGAACCACAGCTATGCGATCGTGGAACGGCGCGAGGATCTGGGCGGCACTTGGGACCTCTTTCGCTATCCCGGTATCCGCTCCGACAGCGACATGCATACGCTGGGATTTGATTTTGAGCCGTGGCGCCACGAAAAGTCGATCGCCGATGGCCCCGCGATCCTCGATTATCTCAACATGATCGTCGACCAACGCGGCATCCGCCAGCACATACGCAATGGCCATAAGGTACTCTCCGCTGATTTCCGTGACGACGAAGCGCGCTGGCACGTTGAAATGGAACTCGCCGATGGCTCAACCACGCGGCTAACCGCCAACTTCCTGTACCTTGGCTCGGGCTATTATGACTACGACGAAGCCTACGACCCCGGCTTTGAACTCGGCGCGTTCGAAGGCCAGGTGCTCCACCCGCAATTTTGGCCCAAAGATCTTGATTACACCGACAAAAAAGTTGTGGTGATCGGATCGGGCGCGCCGGCGGTGACAATTCTGCCTTCAATGGCGGAAAAGGCGGCGCATGTGACGATGCTCCAGCGTACACCGCCCTGGATGTTCGCGCGCCCCGCCAAAGATCGAATCGCGAACTTTCTGCGCCGGGTTTTGCCCGAAGGAATCGCTTACAAGATTACCCGCTTTAAGAACGTCAAGATGCAGGACATCGCGTTTAAGCGCGCCCGTCAGAAGCCGGAAAAAATGAAGGCGATGCTGAACCGGGGAATTGAGAAGGCGCTCGGCCCCGACTATGATCGCGAGGCTTTTACGCCGCCCTACAATCCTTGGGATCAGCGCATATGCCTGGTGCCCGATGATGATCTGTTCGAAGCGATGAAGGCGGGCACCGCAAGCGTCGTGACCGACCAGATCGAGGCGTTCGAAGCCAAAGGCATTCGTTTGAAATCGGGAAAACTCCTCGAAGCCGATATAATCATCACCGCAACCGGTCTAAAGCTAGCGGTCGCCGGAAAAATCGCCATCAGCCAGAACGGCGAGTCCGTCGATTTCTCCCAGCGTTTCTACTACAAGGGCTGCATGTTCTCGAACCTGCCCAACCTCTCGGCGGTGTTCGGTTACATCAACGCCAGCTGGACTTTGCGAGCAGACATCAACTCTGACTTTATCTGCCGCGTCCTGAACGAAATGCGAGCAAAAGGCACCGATATCGTCACCCCCGTGCTTAGCCCTGAGGTGGAAGCCCAGCTTGAGCCCGAAGATATCTTTGCAAGTTTTTCAAGCGGGTACCTTCAGCGCGCTAGGGGGCTGAATCCACAAAACAGCACGCATTATCCATGGCGACTCAATCAGGAGTACATCGCTGATCGCAAGACCATGGCAAACGATCCTATCGATGACGGGATTCTTGCTTTTACGCGAGTGAGCGAGGCTGCGGATCAGGCGCAAGCGCAGCTCGAGGCGGCCGAGTAGGTCCAAAGCGTGTAATCGTGCGATAGGCGCTTGAGGCGAGAGGACCTGTGCCCTAATCGCTTGGGCCATGACCTCTCCTGAGAAGATTTGGACAGCTGGCCTCGTCGTTATCGGCGATGAGATTCTTTCCGGCCGCACCCACGACAAGAACATCGCGCAAGTTGCAAGCTGGTTGCAGGTGCAGGGCATTCGCCTCGCCGAAGTGCGCGTAGTGCCAGACGATCAGGACCGCATCATTGAGGCGGTGAACGCGCTGAGAGACGCGAACGACTATCTCTTCACAACCGGTGGGATCGGCCCGACCCACGATGACATCACCGTCGATGCGGTCTCGGCGGCGTTGGACGTACCGGTCGTTATTCACGAGGACGCGCGTGCACTGCTTGAGCGGTACTACTCCGATAAGGGGGGGCTCAACGAAGGACGCTTGCGAATGGCCCGCGTGCCCGAAGGCGCGGACCTTATCCCCAACCGCATGTCCGGAGCGCCAGGCATTCGCCGCGGCAACGTCATTCTGATGGCGGGTGTACCGCACATCACCGCCGGCATGCTGGACGCGCTAACGGGTAAGCTCGAAGGCGGCGCGCCGCTGCTAACCGAGACGATTGGCTGCTGGGTTGCAGAGAGCGAGATCGCGAACTTACTGCGCGAGACCGAGCAGGCGCACGAAAACACGCAGATCGGTTCCTACCCCTTCTTTCGCGACGGCAAAGTGGGTGCAAATTTCGTGATCCGCTCCACTAGCGAAGAGGATCTAAAGAGCTGCGTTGACACCCTTTGCGACGGGCTCGCCACGAGCGGCTACGATTTCACTCCGGGCGGCATCTGATCGCTTAGATCGAGAGAAGGTCAGGGCCAACGCGCGATTAACCCACTTGCGCTAGACTGTCGGAGCTATGGCCCGCGTCTATATTACTATTGATACAGAGTATTCCTCTGGGCTTGCAGGCGATGCATCGCCTGCTGCCCGGACCGATTGTTTCGCACGCTCAATCGCGGGAGCGGTCGGCGACGGCGGCGCAGGGATCCCGTACCAGCTGCGCACGCTGGCAAAGGCCGGCCAAGCCGCAGTTTTCTTTGTCGATCCGATGCCAGCCCTCGTCTGGGGCACGGCTGCAATTGAGGATGTGGTGGGCCCGATCCTCGAGGCCGGGCAAGATGTCCAATTGCACCTCCACACCGAATGGTTGGCAGTGGCGGGGGACCGCACCCCCCTCACCTCACGGCAGACGGGCGCGAATTTGTTTGAATTTTCCTTTGATGAGCAGTGCGAACTCATCGACTACGCCCGAACACAATTGATCGCGGCCGGCGCTCCGGCGCCGGTGGCCTTTCGCGCTGGCAATTACGGCGCGAATGACGACACTCTTCGGGCCTTGTCGCAGCTGGGCATCGCCTACGACACAAGCCATTGCCCAGCGCTTCCCGGTGCCAGCCGCCTTACGCTCGGCCCGCAGGACCGCGAACCAATCTTGCGTCATGGCGTCACCGAAGTACCCGTCGGCTCAATCGGCGCACTTGGCGATGGTGGTCAGCGTCATGGCCAGATCACCGCGCTTTCGCTGTCAGAGATGCGCGCCGCAATCCGTCACGCGCGTAATACGGGTCGTGAGACCCTCACCTTGGTAAGTCACAGCTTCGAGCTGTTCAACCGCCGCACGCTCAAAGTGAATCGCATTGTCCGCCGCCGCTTCGACGGCCTTTGCGAGTTCCTGCGCGACGAACATGGCGTCTCAAGCGCCAACTATCGCGACGATCCACCGCGCCTAAATGCCGCCTCCACAGCGCCAGACCTGCTGCCTCCCAGTATGTGGCGGACCGGCGCAAGATACGCAGAACAGGCGCTCTCCAACACATTTTACGGCGCGATGTGAGGGCGTTGTGAAGGACACTCCGACACCGACACCCATCGACTTCACCATCGGCTCGCGCCGATTTCTGTCGATACCCCGTCGGCTCGCGAACTGGTCGTTCTCGCTTGAGCAAGCGCTGGCCGGGTCCGCGTCCATCCCTGTTGCGCCCGAGCCTGGCCCCGACGGGATTCGCGTCCTCTCCGCACCGCTCACCGCCCTGCCCACTTTGCTCCATCGCTTTCCTGACCACGTGATCGGCGCGCGACAGGACTACCCGCGCCACTATGTCGCCATGGTGGGATCTTTCGACGACTACATGGGGCGCTTTTCGAGCAAAACCCGTTCCACTCTGAAGCGCAAAGCGCGCAAGCTGGAGAGCGCTGTGGGCCCGACCTTTGCAATTTCCGAGCATCGTTCACCTGCCGAGATCGAACGCTTTCTCTCCCGAGCCGCTCCGCTTTCTGCGCTGACCTATCAAGCGCGCTTGCTCGATGCGGGACTGCCTGACACGCCTGAGGCGACGCGCGGGCTGCTGGCGCTGGCCGAAGCGGACCGCCTGCGTTGCTTTCTGCTCGAAAGCGGCGATGGCCCATTGGCTTACCTTGCACTGCCGATTGAGGGATCAACGCTCATCTATGCCCATCTGGGTTACCACCCCGATTGGTCGCGTCACTCGCCCGGCACGGTCCTTCAGATGCACGCGCTTGAACGCCTGTTTGAAGAAGCGCGTTTTACCCATTTTGACTTCACCGAAGGCGATGGCGCACACAAGGCTATGTTCGGCACCCATTCGCTGCGCTGCGCCAGCTTCGTTCTGCTCGCTCCAACGCTCACAAACCGCGCAATCATCGCGGCGCGCGGCGCGTTCGACACCAGCGTTGCCAGCGCGAGAGCGCTCGCGCAGCGCTCAGGCGCGCTTGGACGGATCCGGTCGCGCTTGCGAGCCTGATTCCGCGGCGGCCTGCGCGGCGCGGCGATTGCGACCGAGACGGCCAAAGCGCCGCGCCAAAGCCGAACGGTCCGCTGGGCTCTTGCCCGGCTGCAGCGCAAAGCGCACCTGGACCCAAAGCGCGATAGCGCTGATCGCCACCAGACCAATTCCCACCGCCAGCCCCAATTGCACGCTGTAGGCCGCTGCGAGCGCAAGCACGCCAAGGGCCACGGCGATCACGCCCCATTTGGGATCGAACATGGAGTCTCCTTCGAAGAGGTCATTCGAATTGGCCGACAGGGAAGATAGGGGTCTATCGGCGCTGGCTTCATAAAACATGAGGACTCCGGGGCGAAAAGCAAGCGGTTGATATCGGCGCATAGCGGGCTGCGCCTTCATTGCGGCTGGCTGTTCGACGGGATTCCGCCAGTTGTTACATCTTCGTTGTTCCAAACCGCAGAGCGCATGCAAAAAAGGGACCGGAAGCCTAGCGCCTCCAGCCCCCTTTTGCACAGCGAGCTATGCGTAGGAAAGTTGAATCCCTAGCGCTTACGCGCCTTCCACCTCGGCGGTGTCGATCTTGAGACCCGGACCCATGGTCGAGGTGATCGAGATCTTCTGAACATACTTGCCCTTGGCGCCCGACGGCTTGGCCTTCACAACCGCCTCGGTGATCGCCTTGAAGTTGGCCGTAAGCGCCGCATCGTCAAACGACAGCTTGCCAATGCCGGAGTGGATGATGCCCATCTTTTCGACGCGGAACTCAACCTGGCCGCCCTTGGCGTCCTTCACGGCCTGCTCCACGTTTGGGGTGACGGTGCCCAGCTTCGGGTTCGGCATGAGGCCCTTAGGACCCAGCACCTTACCCAAACGGCCGACCACGCCCATCATGTCGGGCGTCGCGATCACGCGATCGTAATCGAGATTGCCGTTCTGCATGTCTTCCATCAGGTCTTCCGCGCCAACCTTGTCAGCTCCCGCAGCAGTCGCCTTCTCAGCGTTGTCGCCGCGCGCGAAGACCGCAACCTTCACATCCTTGCCGGTGCCCGAAGGCAGCGAGATCATGCCGCGCACCATCTGGTCAGCGTGGCGTGGATCAACTCCGAGGTTCATCGAAAGCTCAACAGTTTCGTCGAATTTGGCTTTGTGCTCGCGCAAAACGCCCAGCGCCTCTTGGACCGTGTAGAGCTTCTCACGGTCCAGTTCAGCCAGGACCTTCTGCTTTTTCGTCATGGTTGCCATTGGTTCAGCCCTCCACCACTTCGAGGCCCATCGAACGCGCGCTGCCTTCGATGATCTTCATGGCCGCATCGATATCGTTCGCGTTGAGATCTTGCATTTTAGCCTCAGCGATTTCCTTGACCTGGCTCTGCTTGATCGAGCCCGCCGACACCTTGCCCGGCTCTTTCGACCCCGACTTCAGCTTGGCCGCTTTCTTGATCATAAAGCTCGCAGGTGGGCTCTTGAAGGTGAAGGTGAACGACCGGTCCGCGTAAACGGTGATCGTCGTCGGGATCGGAGCGTTCTTTTCAAGGTCCTGCGTCGCCGCGTTGAACGCCTTGCAGAATTCCATGATGTTGACGCCGCGCTGACCCAGAGCCGGGCCGATGGGCGGGCTGGGGTTAGCGGTGCCCGCAGGCACTTGCAGCTTGATATAGCCTTCGATTTTCTTGGCCATGTGGCCGTTCCTTTCGCACTGTCGAACGCAGGCCTGCCAAAGCAGACCCTGAACGCGTTCTCATGTTAAGCGGTCCAGCGCTCCGACTGATCGAAGCTCCCGCGCGGGTGTCACTGCCGTGTGGCAGGACCGCGCGCACATAGCGCGTGGCGCCCGCATTGCAAGCGCGAAGTGCCGGATCAGCGACTTTCTGAGACACGCAAAGGGGGGTTTTGCGAAAGTTTGCGCGCTCCGGCAAAGCCCCGTTTTCGGCGGGTTTCAAGCCGTTTGAGCGGGCATCACGTGTAACCTTAGCTTTCTGGAACCCACGCGCACCGTGTTTCCGAAGGAAGAAAAGGGACACCAGAAAGTTCATCGCGGCACGTTACGCGCGCGCCTTCGTGTAGGAAAATGCCCTGATTGGAAAATGCGCTGACAGGAAAATGTATTGTGCGAGGACCGCCTTACTCCGCTGCGGCCTCACGCGCTTTACGCGCCGCAATAAAGCTGCGGATGAAGGCGATGAGCGCCACCAAGCTTGCGCCCAGCATAGCCCCAACGCGCAACCCCGCCATCGCATCGCCGCGCGAGATCGCCCCGCGCATCGGCATAAACAGGGCAAGGAAGACAAGCAGAGTCAGCACCACCGCAATATGCGCCACCACCTTGTTTTCGGCTCTTACCCCCGGATGGCACGCAAGCAGCGCCACGCCAAACGCAGCCGGAATCAGCGCGGTGAGCGAAGGATTAGCGCTTCCAAGGTATCCCCAAGCCGACATGATGATCAGCACCGCGGCGTTGATAAGGCTGGCGATGGGGGCGCTTGGCATAACAAACTCCGATTGAGTGTGCGTTCTTAAACGCAGCATCGGCCCGAAAGTGCCCGCATGCCAAGATTTCGAAATCAAAAGAGGCTGTTAATCTGTGCCGGTTACCTCTAGATGGAATGAAAGCTTAGGGGACTTCAAATGATGCGTGTTGCCATCCAGGTGAAAGAGCTGATTTCGAGCAACGTGACAAGCGTGATTGAAAGCGCCTCAAACCCGGCCAAGATGCTCAGCCTGCTCCAGCGCGAGATTGAGGAATCGATCATCGCTCTGCAGCGTGAACGCACTCTCGCCGACCGCCGCAAAACCCGGCTTCAAGCTGAACTGACGCAGCAGGAAACGCGCGAGGCGGATTGGAGCGACAAGGCCAAGACGGCGATGGATCATGGCCGCGAAGATCTGGCGCGTCAGGCGCTGATAGCGCGCGAAGACTGCACCGCAACGATCGCGAAGATCAAAGAGGATCTCGACAGCTGCGGCAACGATCTGGTCGAAGTGGATCAGGCAATCGCTGACCTCGAAGCCAAGCGCGAAGAAACCCGTGAACAGGCGCGCAACCAGATGGCGGCCGACGCCCAGAACGCTCCGGCTGGTGCGTCCGGCGCCGCAACGAGTAAGGCAGACTCGCATATCAGCCGTATCAGCGAGCTTGAAAAGCGCGCCGAGTTCGCCACTGAAGAGCATGCGGGCAAGCGCGCTCACGCCTCGGTTGACGCTGAGATTGAAGAGATGCGCCGCGCCAGCAAGATCGACGCAGAGCTCGCCGCCATGAAAAGCGGGGGAGCGAAGAAGGCTCCAGCCCGCAAAGGCCGCGCCAAGAAAACCGGCTAACGCTGTTAGAGCGCGCCCAATCGATCCGTTTTGAACGAGGTGTATTACTCGCACTAGACACCGCGCTTTCCGCTTCCTATTTCGTTCGCCAAGATCGCCACGAATTTGCGTTGGGAGGGTGCTGTGTCCGCTTCGTCTGTTTCCCTTGATCAGTGGTTTTCTTCGGCCGGGCAGGCGGCGATGATCGGCTGGGTGATCCTGATTTTCGCCCCGCGTCGGCTCCCTTACAATTTGGGCACCGCTCTTCTCTCCATCCCGCGCTTTGTGATCCCGTTCGGTATCTCGCTGCTTTATGCAGGCTTTGCGATGGCCTATTTTTTCAGCGTGGACGGCGGCGGGTTCGGCTCGCTGGATGAGGTCGCAACGCTGCTCGGCAAGCCGGAAATGCTGCTCGCGGGCTGGGTGCACTACCTTGCCTTTGACCTGTTTATCGGCGGTTGGATCGCGGTCGAGGCCGATAAAATCGGCTTGAACCGCATCGTCCAGGCGCCGATCCTGCTGGCGACCTTTATGCTGGGACCGATAGGGCTTGCTATCTTCCTCACCATCAAGGCGAGCACATTGCGCCTGCCGGGACGCTTTTACGTGGAGGCTCAAGCGTGAACAGTCAGACCGCCCAACCGCCCGCGCCCGCGCCGCTCTCGCTGATCCCGCGCCTCGCGCCTGGATCTTCAAGCGATCATATGACGCGGCTCAATCTCTCGCTTGCGCTGCTGATGGCGGCGAGCTTTCTTGTCTTTCTGCCAGCCATGATAATCGATCCGCGCGTGCTCGACAGCGCCGGCGTGTGGGTCAAGCCGCAGAAGTTCAACATCTCTCTGGCCTTGCACTTCTTCACGATCGCCGTGCTCGCCCAGCAGGTGCCGCGCGAGGTACGCAACGGGCCTACGCTGATCCTCTTTAGCTATATTGGCGGCTTCTCGCTCCTGTTCGAATATGTCTGGGTGGGGCTGCAAGCCGCGCAAGCGAAGCGATCACACTTCAATTTCGACAGCGAGTTTGAAGGGCTGATGTATCTGGGCATGGGCATCGCGGCGGTTGGGCTTATGACCATCGCGATCTCGCTGGCGGTGCAAATCTGGCGCAAGGGGGATCGGACGCGATTTGGCCTGTGGCTGGGATCGATCGTAGGGCTCACGCTCGCCTTTTTTTCAACGCTCTATTTCGGTTTCGAGATGTCGAGCACCAGTCGCTATGTCGGCGCGCCGCTTGAGGGCGGCGGGGCGGTCGTGCCCTTTTTTGGCTGGTCGCGAGAATATGGCGATCTGCGCCCGGCCCATTTCGTCAGCCTTCACCTGATGCAGACCCTGCCCTTTGCCGGATGGCTGGCGGACCGACAAAGCTGGAATGCGATGTGGATGGTGGGCGGATTTGCAGCGCTCCAACTGGCGCTGGCCACCGCGCTGTTTTTTCAGGCCAAAGCAGGGCAGCCTTTCTGGCCGCTCTAAATCAGCGCCCAAGTTCATAACGCGGCGTCTTCATGCCCTTGGTACGGCTGGTGAGGTGATATTTGCGGCACAAATCGCACCGATAAGCGCGCAGCTTGAACGGCGCGCGCGCGGCCACCCGTTCGGCCTCGTCGCGCGTTGCGAAGCTCTTCTTGCGGTTGCAGATGCCGGGGCGGGTCTTCATCGTGCCGCCCCGCCCGCTGATCACTTCACCAGCTCGACCTGTTCAAATTCGAGCTCAACCGGGGTTGCGCGGCCGAAGATTGAAACGCTGACCTTGACCTTGGCCTTGTCGAAATCGAGCTCCTCGACCACGCCGTTGAAGCTGGCGAACGGCCCGTCGAGAACTTTGACCTGGTCGCCAATTTCATAGTCGACGCTGACCTGCGCCTTGGGCGCGGCCTTGGCTTCCTCGACCCCGCCAAAGTAACGCGCGGCTTCGCGTTCGCTGATCGGTTGGGGCTTGTTGTTGTTGCCAAGGAAGCCCGTAACCTTGGGCGTGTTCTTGACGAGGTGATAAATGTCGTCGTTCATCCGCAGCTTGGCGAGCACATAGCCCGGCATGAACTTGCGCTCGATCTGAACCTTCTTGCCGCGTTTCACTTCGGTGACGGTTTCGGTCGGGACTTCGATCTCCTCAACGCCCTCCGACAGGTTCAGGCGCTCAGCCTCAGCGAGGATCGCCTCCTTCACCTTGTTTTCAAAACCGGAATAGGCGTGGATGATGTACCAGCGGGCCATGAGAAATCCTTGAACCTTACAATCGTGCTTGTGTCCGCTGCGCCTCAGGCGAGCGACAGGAGGAACTTGACGAGCGCGTTGAACACGCTGTCCACGCCAAGGAAGAACAGCGAAAGCACCACCATCATGATGAAGACAAAGATCGACGTGCGGATCGTCTCTTCGCGGGTCGGCCACACGACCTTCTTGGTCTCTGACTGGACCTGATTGACGAACTCAGGAATGCTCGTCTTTTTCTTCTTTTGCTCTTCGGCCATGATCGAACGCGCGCTTTCGCAGTTTGAATTTTCGTATCGCTGACAGGTAGGTCTCATAGCTCTGCGGGACAAGGTCGCCAGCGGAGCTCAAATATCTGCGATGTCAGGAGACGTGTTGCTATTATGCCCCCCCGAGCCGAATTGCAAGGGTGTGCGTGCGCGTGCAAGCCTTGGGGGCTTTCGTTTTGCACCGCAGCGCATTAGCCTGCCAACCTTTACCAAAGCGACACAATCGCGAAAGGGCCACGTCAAGGCCCGCTCAGGGAAGCAATCAGGGGACACACGCACATATGGCAGCCAGCGAAACCGGTGGCATGAGTCTGATCGACCATGTCACGAACATCTCGGATCTTATTTGGGTCGGCACGTGGATGGGAGAGCCCTTGCTCACGATCGCGGGCGAACCCTTCCCGCCGATGGTCATCATTCTGTTTGGCATTGGCCTTTACATCATGGTGGGGTTGCGTTTCTATCCGCTGGTTAAGCTCGGCAGCGCGTTTGCCGGGCTGTTTAAGAGCCGCAAGAGCGAAGGCGATGGCGAAATCAGCCCGTTTGCCGCGCTCTCAACCGCGCTGTCTGGACAGGTCGGCACCGGCAACCTTGCTGGCGTGGCCACCGCTATCGCAATGGGCGGGCCGGGCGCGGTCTTCTGGATGTGGATCACCGCCATCTTTGGCATGGCCCTGGCCTTTGGCGAAGGCTCGCTGGCGATCCGCTATCGCGAACGCACCGAAGACGGTGCCTACCGCGGCGGCCCGATGACCTACATCATGCTGGGCCTTGGCCCCAAATACACCTGGTTGGCGATCGTCTTCTGCATTGGAGCGCTGTTCTCTGCGATGGTGACCGGCAACTCAATCCAGGCGAACGCCGTAGCCGACGGGCTCAACGAGCTGTTCGGCATCGCGGAATGGATGGGCGGCGCGATTGTTGCGGTGCTGGTCTTCGTCGTCATTATCGGCGGGATCAAATCGATCGGCAGCGTGGCCGAAAAGGTCATCCCATTCATGGCCGCAGCCTATATCGTGATGGCGATCATCGTTCTGGCGCTCAACGCCAGCGATCTGCCAGCGACCTTTGGTCTTATCTTCCATGGCGCGTTCAATCCGCAGGCGGCGACCGGAGGCTTTGCCGGAGCCGCGCTTATCATCGCAATCCGCTTTGGCGCGGCGCGTGGGCTGTTCTCAAACGAGGCGGGCCAAGGGTCCACCCCGATCGCGCACGCGGTCGCGCAGACCAACGATCCCGAACAGCAGGGCCGCATGGCGATGCTCGGCACGTTTATCGACACCGTGGTGATCTGCACGATGACCGCGCTGGTGATCTTGACGGTTCAAGGCGACTTCACCGGCGGCGGCGAAGCGGTCGAACACGCGTGGAACAGCGATCTGCGCGGTTTCGCGATGACCAGCGGCGCTTTCGCTGCGGCGCTTCCGTTCGAGATCGCGACAATCCCGCTCGGCACGCTGATCGCCAGCATCGCGCTGATCCTGTTCGTGTTCACAACGCTGCTGACCTGGAGCTATTACGGGGAGCGCGCGATCACCTTCATTTACGACCGTATCCCGGGTGCGACCGCAGGCGGTGAGAAGGTGTTGCACATGATTTGGCGCGTCTTGTGGTGCGTCATCATCTATATCGGCGCGAGCCAGGATCTTACGCTGGTCTGGCGTCTGGGCGACATCTCCAACGCGGCCATGGCGATCCCCAACCTATTGGCGCTGGTGCTGTTGTCCGGCGTGATCTTCAAGCTGGCACGCGGTCAGCGTGACGCAGGCGAGGATCACATCGCCGACACGCCGGAGCCGCCCCAGGAATATTGAGGAGGAACAACCAAGTTTGGTGGCCCAAATGCGAACGCCGCGTGGCTTAGCGCGGCGCTAGCAAGAGGGCGATTTCGTCGCCCTCACAGCGCTGCGCCAGCGGTCCTGTGATCGCGCGGATTTCGAGCCGCTCGGCAATGTGCGTGTCGGCGTAGAGAGCGGCCACCTGGTCGAACGGAATGGCGAAGGGCGGACCCGGCGTCTGCTCTTGCGGATAATCGTATGTCATCGTGAGCATGGGAGCCTTCACCGCAAGGCTTACCAGATGCGGCGCGTATCGACGGCGTAACTCGTCCGGCAGCGCAACCAGCGATGCCCGATCAAACACGCCTTGTACGGCGCCCAGTTCCTCAGCCGTTAGCGCAAAGAAATCGCCGATATAGAGCGTGAGCGAACCCGCCTGAAGCCGCTGTAGACCGCCGAAGGCCTGCCGCTCAGGCGCAAGGCGCAGACGATCAAAGACCTCTTCGACCGCGCCCTGGTTCAGCTCAATCCCCACAACGCGAAGGCCTTCGCCAATCAGCCAATCCATATCCAGGCTCTTGCCGCACAGAGGCAGGAACACGGTGTCTCCCGGGGTTAAGCCAAGCCTTGCGATATGCGCGCGCAAAAAGGGGTGCGGCTCGGGCTCATGAAAGGCAATCTGATTGGTGGCCCAGCGTTCCTGCCAGAAATCGTGTTCCATCGCGGCAAACCCCTTTTGCGAACGACTCGCAAGTAAGGCTTGCTGCGCCGGATGGCAAGTTCAGTCGCGACCGAGCAGTCTTTCCCACCAGCTTGGCTCGTGCATCGGACGGATCGGACCATAAGCGAGCGCGCGCAAAGACGGATCGCTGTAGGGGCGTGGGCTCGTCCACTGGTCCGGGCGCGAGCTGCGAATGGAGTAATGGGTCATAGCGTTCCTCCCTAGTTAGGCCGCACCCCGCATCGGGGCAGCGGCGCGGCGTGGCAATCTGGAACTCTGTCTGCCAGCACGCCTCTGGTGCAAAGCTGAGCAAGCCGGCTAGGCTAGGTTCACGATCGCCATAAGAGAAAACGGAGCCTGCGGTTCAAAGCCGCACAGGGCGCGGTCGAAACCTTAACGCCTAAAAAGCCGCTCTATCAGCGTGGGCTCTTGCATGGGTCGCACCCGGCCGTGCTTCAAGCGCCGGCGCGATTCGTTTGCAGCGACCGCGGCGTGCGAGCTTTGCGCCCCGGGATATTGGGAGTGGACTGGCGGCTGACGGGAATCGGTAACAGGCATAGGACCTCGACACGCTTCAGGAACAACAGCCGCGCTCACGCCCGGCCACTGCGGACCGGGCGCTCGCCAGGGCACGGGGGGACGCGAAACCAAGAGCCTCGCGCTGAGGCGGTTCTGCACGGTTTGGGTCGAGGAGAGATCGACGCGCGGCTAGGGGCTTGCCCGTAGAGGCGCCCGTGCCGTTCGACCGACGGGATCAGTCGGTCTTGGCGATGAAATCGAGCGCCGCCTCCATCGCTGGATCGGTGCCCAGCAAGGTCGAAACACGCGTATCTGGGGCAAGGATATCGGGCGTGATGCCCAAGCGCGCATTGAGCTGGTCGGCGCCGGCGATAACGGTGCGCTGCAGCGGCACGCGCACCTTCACTCCGCTGTGCGGCAAGGTAAGGTAGAACAATATGCCCGCTGTCGCCCCCGTCGCCGCGCCGCCGGTCGGCTCACCAATGAACGTGGCTTCGCGCTGGGTGCGGATTGTGGCCAGCAGATGCGTCACGCCCGAGGCGTTGTCGCCACTGGTCAGCACGATAAGCCTGCCCCCAAAGGCGCCCTGTTTGGCGGGGATCGAATCCGCTGGTTTGCCCGCCAGCGGGTTGATGATCTCGAACATTCCATCTTCGCGCTTCTTGAACCAGGCGGGATCGGGGTTGAGCGCGGCCTTCTCCCAGGTGTCGAGATAGGGGCGGATTTCCGGATCAATCCGGTCGCTTTTCACAAGCAGCGCGTCCGCCTGACGAAAGGCGGTTGGCATCAGCCATTGCAAAAGGCCTGTCTGCGCGTCGTTCGACCCGCCACCATTGCGGCGCAGGTCAACAATAAGCGTGTCACGGCCAGACGCGGCCAATTCGGCAAAGATCGGCGCGTAGAGCGAATCGGGATCAACCGGATCGCGGTAATTCACAAAGGTGTCGACGCTCAGATAGGCCGCGCGATCATCGATGAGCTTGAAGGTCACCGCGTCCTTGAAATTGCTTGAAAAGCGCCGCTCTCCGGTGATCGCCGAATAGTCGACAAAGCCGAGGCGCTCGGTCGTGATCTCGCGCGTGCCCGTCGCGCCACCGGCAAGGGTCAGCGTCACTTCGGGTCGGGTCTGGTAGAGGAAGGGGTAGAAGTGCTCAAAAGCGGGCCCCATGAACTCACCGAAGGCCACGATGCTCTCGTCCTTGATGAAGTCCGTGTCGCCATCGACGGGGAACAGCGCTTTGACCGCCGCGATCGCTTCGCCAACCGGGCGCCCGTCGATCTTGAGCACTTCGGCGCCGCGCACGAAGCCGGTTGTGCCGGGATTGGTGACAAACATACGCCCATCAAAGATGGCGTAGCGAAACGGGAGATAGAGCGGAGCGTCGGCCCGCGCCTTCTCAAAGTCGGCTGGCAATTCGGCCTTGGTGTGATCGCAGCGGATCGCCGCAAGCGCGCGCGAGATCTGCAGATACATCTCACCGCGCGTCGGTTTTGCAAGAAGCTTTGCCTCGATGTCGGCCCACAAAACGTCAAGCGTCGCTTGCGATGTGTAGCGCGTGTAGCCAGGGTGTATTTCCTCCAGAGCCTTTCGCGCGATCGCCAGCTCCTCCGCGATATGCGCCGGTGACATCGCCTCATCACGCGGCGAAGTGGGCGAGGCGGTCGGCTCGTTGCTGGCTTGGCTTTCGACCGGCGCCGCATACGCGGCGGGAGTGGCCAACGCGGTCAAAGACAGCGACACGGTGAGCGTGGTCAGAGCTGCAGTAAGGGACGGCATTGGAGTCACTCCCCATATGTGCGGCGCAGGGCCGACGGTTTGAATTCGCGGGCGGTGAAGGTGTAGGTTTCGGCCGCGCTGATCGTGATGGCATAGGCTTCATTCGGGCGGTAATCGTCCCAGTATTTTCCATCGCAAGCGTACACGCGCACGCCGAGAGGCAAGACGTAGGTGATTGTGGAAAGGGGCGGCACTGTTCGCACAAATCCGTTGTTCCGGTTCGCGCGGTCGCTGGGCATCTCGAAGCGGGCATAGACCGTGCGCGGCAGGATTGATGTGTTGCGAATCACCAGCTCGCCGGTCTCTTGCAGGCCCGCATCCTCCTCGACAAACTGTGTGTTCACATAAGGATGCGGGTGGGCGTTCAAAGGGACCGGGGTCACGACCGCGAGCACGGCAAGCGTCCCAACAAAGGCAAGGGTCGGGATGAAAGCGGGCGCCGCTTTGCGAACGGCTGGGGGCAAACGGGACTGAGACACACGAACACTCCTATTGACGATGCCACGAACGGCTGATGGCCATTCCAATGGTCACAGCGGGCGTCGCATTCGCCTCAAAAAACCGCGAAACGCACAAAACGAAGAATTGAGACGAATGGTTCGCGCCCCTAGGGCAGGCGAGACGCGTCTTTGAATTGATTGAAGAAAGCACACCCGCTCATGGAATTAGGCTGGCGCACAACGGTTCTGTTGGTCACTGGGGTCCCTTCCCTATTGGCCGCGATCATGATCCTCGCCAACGCGCGCGAAGTGGTCGCAGCGCGGCTCTTTCTGGCGCTGATTTTCGCCTGGGTGATGTTCACCATGCCCTATATTATCGGCTTTTCGGGCGCCTATCAGGCCTATCCCTGGCTGACCTTTTTCCCGTTCAACACCGAGCTTTGGATCGGGCCCTTATGGCTGCTCACCGTGTGCGCCTTGACCAGCGAACGGCTGCCTGAGCGCTGTTGGCTGTGGTTTGTGCCCGGCGCAATCCAGACGCTCTACTACACGGTGCTGTTCTTAGGGGTCGGTCCCAACTGGGGTATCGGCGCCGAAGCGGCGGAGGCCAAATTCGCGTTCAGCGACGCGTTTCACGTGCCCTATGTCGTGCCAATTGAGACGACTTTGGGTCTGGCGTTAATCGCCTGGGCTTCGTGGGAGAGTTGGCGACGGATCAGCCGCTATCGCGAATGGATCGGGCGCGAACATTCCAACGCGGAACGGGTGGACCTGGCGTGGCTGCAACACGCGGGCGCCGCGATAATCGCGCTGGCCCTGATCTGGCTGACGAGCGATGTCGCGGCGACCATTTTCGGGCGCCTGTCCTACGTCACCAATTTCTACTGGTACGCGGTGAGCGGCGTGGTGGTGCTGTGGCTGGCGCTGCAATTCCTTGCACGCAGCGACCGCCGCTTTCCCAAGCCACTTCCCGCGTCGATGGTCGGACCAATAGGCGAGGCGCAGACCGAATCGAACGCCCAGGACGCACTCACCCACGCAACCCAATCCGAGCCTGCCCCTGAAGCGCCAGCGCCCGCGCCGCCGCGCATCGACATGAACGAACTGGCAGCCAAAGTGCGGCAAGGCCGATGGCATTTCGATCAGGATCTCACACTTGCGCAGCTGGCGCGGCGGGTCGGGACCAACGCCTCGGCGCTCTCAGCTGCCCTCAACGCGCAAGAGGATGAAAACTTCACAAGCTTTATCAACGGGTTCAGAGTCGAAGCGGTGTGCGAAAAACTGTACGAGGCCGCGCATCAAGGGGGGCCCGTGCCCAACCTGCTGGACTTGGCGCTGGATTGCGGGTTCGGCTCAAAGGCGACCTTTAACCGGGCTTTTAAGCGCCATACCGGGCAGTCACCGCGCGAGTGGATCAACCAGATTCGCGTCGCCAAAGCGGCGTGACACCCGCTGGGCGCTTAAAGAAAACGTCGCTGTTGAAAAAATGGCAGGGGCGACAGGATTCGAACCCGTGGCCCTCGGTTTTGGAGACCGATGCTCTACCAACTGAGCTACGCCCCTGCACAAGAGCGCGTCCCTTATAGAAGGGTTTCGCGGCTGGCAACACCGCAAACCAACCCTTGCACCGGTCCTCGTGTCGCCTCCTTACTGGAACATAGGGCACGTGGTGCTATTCTTGCGATATGCATTCGCCCAGGCGCTCCATCATCCCAGTCGAAACGCTGTTGCTCGCTTATCGCAGCGGCATTTTTCCCATGGCCGACAAGCGCGAGGATCAAGACGTCTTCTGGGTCGAACCGCGCGATCGCGCGATCCTGCCGCTTGATCGGTTCCACTTCTCCAAATCCTTGCGCAAAGTGGTGCGCTCGGGGCGGTTTATCGTCACGCTCGACACCGCGTTTGAGGACGTTGTCGAAGCGTGCGCCGAGCCGCGCCCGGGCCACCCGGAAACCTGGATCAGCGACCGGATCGTGCGCAGCTATGTTGCCCTTCACGAAGCGGGACACGCGCACTCCATTGAATGCTGGCGCGGCTCGGAAGACGGTCACGACAGCCGAACGCTCGTTGGGGGGCTTTATGGGGTGAGCTTTGACAGGGTCTTTTGCGGGGAAAGCATGTTCAGCCGCGAGGACAACGCCAGCAAAGTCGCGCTCAGCTGGCTTGTCGCGCTGATGCGCCGGGCGCGTTACCAATTGCTCGACTGTCAATTCATGACCGATCATCTCTCCTCGCTCGGCGCGATGGAGATGCCGCAGCGCATGTATATTGAGGCGCTTGAACACGCCCGCGGTCAGACGCGGATGACTCTGGCCGATGCGTATCAAGCGTTCCTTGAAGAGGCCGCGGCCGACAATCAGCCAGCCTCGGCGGGCTCTCCGGGAAAGCGCATCGCGCAATCCTTCACCCAGACATCGTAGATCGGGTGCTCAACAACATTGAGGCTGGGCGAGTCCTTGAACAGCCAACCCGAAAAAACACGCGTGTGTTGGCTTTGGCCGCGCTCAAGCACGTCCAATTGCACAAATGCGCCAGTCTCCTGTGGCATTTCCCAGGGAGCGGTGCGCTCGCATGAGGCAAGGCGCAAAATCACAGGACCGGCTTCGCGCACTTCTCCGGGGCGCATCTCGAAATCCTGAGTTAGATTGTTGCGCTTGTTAAGCAGGCCGATGGTTGCCACGCGCTCTTCAAGCGGCGTTGCTCCCGCTTCGCCGACTTCGCCCGGCAGCTCGCCCACACGCTGCTCCCCCTCACCTTGAGCGGTCTGCTGGAGACCGGCGCTGTTCTCGGTTCCGTCGGCGCCTTGGCCGCAGGACGCCAGCGCAAGGCCCAACGTCGCGGCCACGCTTACAAACGCAATACGCATAGAGAAGACCCGTCAGCCCTCGGGCGACCAGGCTTCGTAATCGCCCACAGCCTTCGCGCGTTTGCCACCGCGATCAAGCGAACCTTGGGGCAGATAGGCCTGGGGCGTGCCGGTCGCGTTGGGGGTGTAGTCGGCAGCCCACCCTTTGGCTGGAGGCAAGTGGATTTCGGGGACGACGACAACCGCGCCGTGGAGCCAGCCGTGCCATTCGGCAGGCACGCGGCTTGCATCGTTCGCGCCATCGTAGATCACCCAACGCTTTTCACGCTGGGTGTAGGAGCCGGTGGCCGCGTCATCGCCCTTGCGCACCTTGCGGTAATATTTGTTGCCCGCGTAATCGGTGCCAACATGCTCTGCGCCCTGACGGCTCGCCCAAAGATGCGTGCCGAGCGTCGCGCCGTCCCACCAGGTGAAGATCTTTCCGAAGATTCCCATTTGGGCGCGCGATAAACGAAATGGCCTGACGAGCCAAGGGCAATACGGCTTGAAGAACCCTTCGGTTTCGAACATTCTGTTGCCTGGCAGGACGGGTGAAGAGCGGGAAACAAAGATGCAAGATTTCAGCGCGCTCGCGCAAGAGGTCAGCCCAGCTTACGCGTTCACCTATTACGCGCACGCCGCGATCGGCTTTGGCGCCGCGGCCTTGGGTGTTGTCGCTCTAGCCAGCCGCAAGGGAGGCCCTTGGCATCGCCGTTCTGGACAGATTTTTCTGGCTGCCATGGGGTTCGCATCGCTGAGCGCACTGTACTTTGTCGTCGCGCGCGTTCCGGCCCCCCCTGTGCTCATCTCTGCATTGGCCGCCATCTACGCCATGGGGATGGCAATCCTGTCGCTGCAACAGCGCAAGGGCGGATGGTTTGCGCTCCAAGCGGTTCTGATCGCGCTACCGGTGTTCAACGGATTGCTCTATCTGGCCTTTGCCCCTTTGGCCTTTACGATCCCTGAAATCCCGACCTATGTCGGCGTGCTCGGCCCGCTGGCTGGCGCGTTTTTTCTGACCCTGGCCTGGAAGGACGTGCAGTTCCTACGTGCAAGCTCCGTCGAAACCCCACGCCGCTTGCGCCGCCATGGGTTTCGCATGGCGGTGGTCTGCGCGGAAGTCGTTCGCGCCCCGCTCCAATCGTTCGGACCGCCCTTTCTGGGTGAGGAGCACTCCTTCCAGTTCTACGCCTTTGCGCCGATGGTGCTGATCCCGCTTTTCTATTTCGCCGCACGGCCCGATTGGCTGAAACCAGCCCAACCTGCGCCAGCCGCCATGTAAGGGCCGCTGCGAGAGGAGCCTCAAGGCAGCTCCCATTCAACCTGGTCGCCGGGCGCAATACCCAGCTCAGCCGCCAAACCGCCGCGAATCTCGAACACGGCGATAACAGCGCCATCCGAACGCACCGATTCGAGAGAATAGGGCACGGCGGTTTCAATATTTCTGATCCGGCGGTCTGCGCCGATGAAGATAATATCGAGGCTGATCGGGGTGTTTTTCATCCAGAAGCTGCGCGGAGCAGGTGGATCGTTGGGGAAGATCATCGCCTCGTCATCCGCCAAGGACTCGCGAAACATCAGGCCCCGCGCCTGGGCCTGGCGGGAAAGCGCGAGCTCCGTCTTAAACGGGATGCGCTTATCGCTCGCCACCACGGTAACCTCAGCGATTTCAAGGCCCGAAATAGGGTGGCGGGCGCTGTCCACCTGGGCAGTGGATGCGGGCGGAGCCTCTTGAGTTGCCTCCACCGGCGAGCACGCCGCGACCAAAATCGCAACGGGAGTCGCGCGTAGGCAAAACTGCGGGGGTGGAATAATATCACCGCCAAACATCGTCACTATCCTCTTCTGCTTCTGTCACCCAACCCTCGATATCCTGCGGTGTTGCCGCTTCCAAGATGAACTGGATGTGTTCGTATAGGTGGCCTGCGCGCAGCATCGCGGCAACCTGTTTCTCGCGGCGTTTGCGCACGACTTCGGGCGTCTCGTCTTGGTCGCGTAGGCCGCGCGCGAAGGGACCAAAACCGCGCTTCTTCGCCAACAAAAGGGCCGCGCGGCGGCTCGCGGCTTCATCGGGTGCGTTGTCCGCGCGGGTCTGCTCCTCAATCCCGGCCGCCCACAGCGCCTGTTCAACCCGGCGTTTGCCATAGCCGCGCCCGGTCAAATCGCGCGAACGGCTGCGCGCGTAAGCCTCATCGTCGACATAGCCCAGCTCAACCAGCCGCGCGACAAGGCCGGTGACATCCAGGTCTTGGGTGCGGCCTTCGGCGTCCTCGGCAACCCCGCGTTCGCGAACCTTGCGCGCCAGATATCCCTCAACCTTGGCGGCGGTGGTGGAAAAGCGTGCAACATAAGCGAGCGCCAGGTCGCGCAACGCGGTCTCATCGAGCGGCGCAGCGCGTTTGCGCTTGCGACCACCCGATCCGGACGCGCTACGATGCGATGACGTTTTGCTTCCCCGTGAAACCATTTCGCCTTATTCGTGCCACAGTCGTTATCAAATGGGGCAAACTGGACCGCTTTGGTGCTAATTGCCTGAGCGACTGGGACACAATAGCGCAAGCTTGAACCCTTGCGCAAATGACGGGTTTCGCGAGAGAAAATGACCGACGCCGCACTGACGCCGACGCCGAACGATTGCGATCTGCCGCGTATTCGCGCGCAGTTTTCAACCTTTAACGAGGCAATTGATTACGCTGCGCGCAGCGAAAAGGGCCTCAATTTCCACGATATGCGGGGACAACTCGAACGCGTCTATCCGTTTAGCGAGCTGCGCGAAGACGCGCTTGACATGGCGCGGCGGCTGATCGCCTTTGGCATCGGGCCTGAGGACCGCGTGGCGCTGATCGCGGAAACCGGCCCGGACTTTGCCGCTCTTTTCTGCGCATGTGTCTATGCTGGAGCCTGGCCTGTCCCCCTGCCGTTGCCCACGACGTTTGGCGGCAAGGACAATTTTATCGATCAGCTCGCGGTTCAGCTCGAAAGCTCGGACCCGGAGATCCTCTTGTACCCCGAGGAAATCGCTGAAATGGCCGATGCGGCCGCCGCGAGGCAGTCTTGCGCAGCGGAAAGCTGGCAGGCCTTCGCCGAACGCAAAGCGCCCGCTGTGGAATTGCCCCAGGCCGACCCGCAGGACATTTGCTATCTGCAATACTCCTCAGGCTCGACCCGCTTTCCGCAAGGGGTCGCGGTCACCCATGAGGCGCTGCTGCACAACCTCTATGGCCATTCGACCAGCATGGACCTGCAGCCCGATGAGCGCTGCGTAAGCTGGCTGCCATGGTATCACGATATGGGCCTGGTCGGCTGTTTGCTGTCATTGATCGCTAATCAGGTGTCCGGCGACTATCTCAAACCCGATGCGTTTGCCCGCCGCCCGTTGGCCTGGCTTGACTTGATCAGCCGCAACAAAGGCAGAACGCTCAGCTATTCGCCAACTTTCGGCTATGACATTTGCGCGCGCCGCATTTCCAGCCAGTCCAACGTGGCCGAGCGGTTTGACCTGTCGCGCTGGCGGCTCGCAGGCAATGGCGCGGATATGATCCGACCCGATGTTATGCAGAGCTTTGTCAATGCGTTTGCCGATGCGGGCTTTTCCGCCGATGCCTTTACGCCGTCCTATGGCCTCGCCGAAGCGGTGCTCGGCGTTACTGTGATGCCGCCGGGCGAAGGCATCCGTGTCGAACTGGTCGAAGAAGAGCGCCTTTCGGGAACACCGCGCGACATCACGCGCCCGGCCCGCTATCGCGCGATTGTCAATTGCGGCAAGCCAATGCCCGATATGATTGTCGAGATTCGCGACGAAGACGGGAAACCACGCGGTGACCACCAAATAGGCAAGGTATGGTGCCAGGGCCCGAGCGTGATGCATTCCTATTTCCGCAATGAGGAAGCGACTGCGGCCTGCCTCGTTGATGGTTGGTTAGACACCGGCGATATGGGCTATATGGCCGACGGCTATCTGTTCATCGTTGGCCGCGCCAAAGACATGATCATCATCAACGGCAAGAACCACTGGCCGCAGGATATCGAGTGGGCAGTGGAGCAGCTTCCCGGCTTCAACCATGGCGATATCGCCGCCTTTGCGGTGGAAACTGACAACGGTGAGGAAGCGCCCGCCGTGCTCGTCCATTGCCGTGTTTCCGACCCGATTGAGCGGGTGAAGCTGCGCGAGCAGATCAGCGACAAGGTGCGCTCGGTCACAGGTATGAGCTGCGTGGTCGAGCTGGTTCCGCCGCGTACGCTGCCAAGAACGAGCTCCGGCAAGTTGAGCCGCGCCAAAGCGAAGAAGCTTTACCTGAGCGGCGAAATCGTCCCGCTGGAATTGGCGGCTTAATTGCCCCACTCGGCGCGAAGCGGCCCGGAGTCGCGTCTTGTCGCCACGACAACGCCTCGCTCCGCTAAGACGCCTTGGGCTATCGACGTCTCATCGAGCGGGCCAACCAACGTGATCGGCACGTCAATCCGGGCCGCGGCCCATTCGATCGTGTCCAGCGCGGACTTGCCTTTGGCGCTTGGGACAAGGGTGGGGCTTTCTCCCTCCTTCCCTTCGACTTCTTCGAATTCGATCGCGCTGGGCAGATCGCTTAGCGGGGGTAGCAGTTCGATGGCCCATTCCGGCTCGGTTTCGGCAATCCTGAGTTCAAGCACGCGATAGGCCGCAAGGCTGGCCCCATCGAGACGCTGCGCCCGGACCAGCGCGCGGCGGCGGGTGCGGTCGATCAACACATCAGCTTCCGGCACCCCGGCGACCAACGCAAGCCGTTTGGCAAGATCCTGGGTCCGGGCGAGCGCCAGCTGCTCTTCGCGCGCGCGAGACGCGGAAAGCTGCGCTTGCTGCGCCGCCACCGCTCCGGTCGAGACCTGGTACTGCGTCAAGGTCAGCTCAACCGGTTCCGACAGGCGTTGGGCAAGAGCGCGTTCGATCTCCGCCTCAGCCTCGTCGCGCAATTCGGGTGTCAGCATGGCCGCGCTTACGGCGATCGGGCTGGCGGCGAATTCGATGTTGAGCGTATCGATCAGCGCGTTTTCGGGGAAGGCCTCGATAATCTCATCGCGCACGATGCGCTGCGCGTTGGTCTGGAAGGCGATTTGCTGCAGCGAGAAAGCCAGCGGGACCGCCAGCGCGATAAACACACCGAAAACCGCCAGATTCTGAAGCGCGGATTGCCGCGCGCTCAGGCTTGTGCGGAAGCCATAGAGCCGCGCCATCGCCCAAGCGGTAAGCGCGATGGTGATCAAGTTGGTCACATACAGCAGCAGCGCGCCCGAAAAGACCGTCCAGTTCAGCGTTGCCAGACCAAATCCCACCACCGCGAGCGGCGGCATTAAGGCGGTCGCGATCGCCACGCCGACAATTGTCCCGTCACGCCCCCTGATCATTGCGTAAGCGCCCGCCAAAGCGGAAAACAGCGCAACGAACAGGTCGAACAGATTGGGCTGCGTGCGCGAGGCAATCTCGGGAGTGATCGTCTGAATCGGAGAGAAGTAGACCAGCGCCGAGGTCAGCCCCACCGCCATCAGCGTGCCCATGGCAAGGCTGCGAGCCGACTGCCGGAGCCAATGAAAATCGCCAATCGCAAGCGCAAATCCCAGTCCCATGATCGGGTCCATCAGCGGCGACAACAGCATCGCTCCGATCACCACGGCGGGCGAAGACAAAAGCAAGCCCAACACCGCAATGCCGCCGCTCATCGCAGTCATGAAGAGGTAGCGCTCTGAGATCGCGCATTCCGCGCGGCGCTTCTCGATTACCTCGGCTTGGTTGACCGTGCCCACGACGTCTTGCATCCAGTATCGACGCAGACTGAAGAGAACGCGGGCAAAGGGCGACGGTCGCGTCTTCACTGCGCCGGCTGTGGCATCGGCTATGTTTGTGCCGCCGTCGCGCACACTCCCATCGTCATTCAGTTCCGGCAACGCTCTGGCCCCTTTCGATTGTGCCGATACCGTCATCTCTCGCCAAGCGAAAGCGCGATCCGAAACCGCATCGCCACGGCCTGCTATCGACCAACGCATTATCGTGGACGGCGGACGCGCAATCGGGCATTCTTGAAACTCGTGTTATAGATGCCTAATACAGTTAGAGAATTCAGCGGCCTCGCATCTTGTTTGCGCCGGTCGTCAGAGGGAGCAAACGAGCCGCCATGAGCACCGAAAACCAGGCCGCCACCAACATCGCCACCGCGACCAAGGAAGCCGCCGCGTTCGAACTGACCCCGCCCGAGCCGGTGCCCGTTGTTGCGCCCGAGCAGGCCTCGGGTCTGGTTCCGGTTACCCCTGAACAGAAATCAAAGCTTGACGTGAAGGTCGACAGCTTCGTCGAAGATCTAGTCTCGATCGATGCCAATTCCCCCGCCTTTGGCGAGAAGGTCGATCAGATCACCCGCATGGGGCAGGAGCAGATCCGCGCCGCCGCAGGCCATTCAAACCGCTTTCTTGATCGCCCGGTGCGCGCCATGGACGCCGACAGCAGCGTGGGTAAGGATCTGGCGGAACTGCGCCGCACGGTTGAAGAGCTCGATCCGGGCCGCAAGAGCAAATTGCTGGAACCGCGCAAGCTCTTCGGGATCATCCCGTTTGGCAGCAAGCTGCAGAACTACTTTGACAGCTACACCAGCTCGCAAGGGCACATTCAGGAGATCCTGAAGAGCCTGGAAGGCGGCAAGAAAGAGCTTGTGCTCGACAACGCGGCCATTGATCAGGAGCGCGCCAAACTGTGGGAGGCGATGGGCGAGCTTGAGCAAATGATCCATATAGCAAAGGCGCTGGACGCCAAGCTTGAAGCCAAAGCGCTTGAGCTCGACACGAGCGATCCGGAGAAGGCGAAAGCCCTTCGTGAATCGGCGCTGTTTTATGTTCGCCAGCGCACGCAGGATCTGCTGACGCAAATGGCGGTGAGCGTGCAGGGTTATCTCGCGCTCGATCTGGTCAAGAAGAACAATGTTGAGCTTGTCAAAGGCGTTGATCGCGCCAGCACCACGACGGTCGGCGCGCTGCGCACGGCGGTGACAGTGGCCCAAGCGATGACGAACCAGAAACTGGTTCTGGAGCAGATCACTTCGCTCAACACCACCACGGCCAATATCATTGATTCCACCAGTTCACTGCTCCGAGAACAGACCGGACAGATCCACGAACAGGCCGCCGCCTCGACGATCCCCCTGGAGACACTGCAACGCGCCTTCCAGAACATCTACGACACGATGGACGAGGTTGACGATTTCAAAACGCGCGCGCTCGATTCAATGAAGCAGACGGTTAGTGTGCTGTCTGATGAGGTCGAGAAGTCCAAGGGCTATATCGCGCGGGCCGAAGGCCAGGCCCAAGCGCAGGCCAAAGTCGCCAGCGAACCTTCGCTGCTGGCGCTGGAAAGCTAAACGAGGGCCCCAATGGTCGACAGCACCAAGCACTCCGAGCAGATTATGGGAGCCGCGCGCCAGTCGCTCGTCGTGCAACGTTCGGGCGGAACGCACCGCTCCGCCCGCAGCATCGGTCAAGGGTCCGCGCGCGAGAAGATGCAAGTCTGGAAACGTCGCGCCAAATATTTCGGCGGCGCGCTTCTCACGATCTTTGCCACCGCATGGCTTGCAAGCGCAACCTTGGGTGCGATCGGCTTTAACGGGGTTGTTGCAGTCGCTTTTGCAGTCATGGCGGCGGCGTGGTTCTTTACCCGTTATCCAAAGGTGAAAGAGGTCAAACGCACCGAGCTTAAGCAAGGCAGTCCCAAGGAGATGGTCGCCAACACCGAGCTGTGGCTGGAACAGCAGCGCAAGGCCTTGCCCGCGCCGGCTGTGCAAGTGGTGGACCAGCTCGGCACGCAGCTGGACGCTCTGGGGCTGCAGTTGGAGACAATCGACGCGGCGCACCCCGCAATGGGTGACGTGCGCGAACTGGTGGGCGAATACATCCCGGAGACCATCGACAATTACCGTAAGATCCCAGAGCATCTACGCACTGAGCAACACACGGGCAAGAGCGCTGATGAGCGTCTGACCGACAGCCTGGGCAAGCTCTCAGACGAAATCGACCGGGTCACGCGGGAGCTGGCCGAAGGGGCGATGGATGATCTGGCCATCAAGGACCGATATCTGGAATACCGCTATGGCGGAGCCGAGGCCCTCGACGATACGAGCGGCGGATAGGCGCCCTATGCGCGTGCGCCTTCCCCACCAGCTCGACCGCGCCGAGGTTCGCCGGCGACTTGACGAGCGCAAGGGTGAAATCGTTACCTACTTCCCCGAAGGCATGGCGACGCTGGAAAGCGGATGGCAGGGTGAGGATCATCTCGACTTTACGGTCGCCGTCGCGGGTCAGCGGATCGGCGGTGCGATCGACATCGGCGATGACCATGTCGAGATTGAGATCGATCTGCCGTTCATCCTCAGCTTCCTGCGGCCTACGATCGAGCGCTCTATGCGCAAAGAGGGCACGCGGCTGCTCACCTAGGCGGTAAGCGCCAATGTGGTGGTTTTGCATGCAGTAATAGGCACTTCTACGGAGTTGCCATGCTCGACTGCATTTGCATCTTACACTCGCTTGTGTCAGTCTTGTTAGACACTCTGGCTCACGGGCCAGCCTAAAAATCGCCGCAGAGTGGAGTGGATTCGCAGACAATGGGTTACGCAAAGCCGACCGACAATCTTCGGCACACTCTGCGCGGCGCGACGGCGAGCGCGCACGATCTGCTTGATGGCACCATGCGCGCGGCTGCGGGATGGGCCAGTCGGGACGATTACGCGCGCTTTCTAAGCCTCCAATACGCCGCGCGATTGCCGGTTGAGGCGTGGCTGGCGGACAACGCGCCCGCCGACCTCAACCCACCCGCTCAAGCCTCGCTGATTGCCCAAGACCTTGTCGAACTGGGTGAGCCGGTTCCGGCGAGTGCGTCGCCATTTGACCTCCCAGTACCCGCTGCCGAAGCGGCTGAGGTGACCCGGGCAGAGGCCTTGGGCGCGGCGTGGGTGCTGGCTGGGTCCTCCCTTGGCAACCGCGCGATTCTGGCCGAAGTGCGCCGCGCGGCCGAGCAGAACGCGCAACCCCTTTGGCCGACGCGGTTTCTCAGCGATGCGGCCATGCTCGACTTCTGGAAAGGGCTGCGGACCCAGCTCGAAGGCAGCGCAGATATCGAAGACGTTGAGCGGGCCACCTGCGCCGCGGCCGCCGTCTTTGAGCACTTCATTGCGCACGCACAAGCATCGCCGGATGGTTCGGGAGGGGTCCCCGAAGCGGCGCAAACACACAGGGCCCCATGAACCGCATTCCCACGCCGGATGAACTCACGCAATGCGACCGCGAACCGATCCACCAGATCGCCGCTGTCCAGCCCTTTGGCGGCCTGATCAAGGTCAACAGCGATTGGAGTATCGGCCATCGCTCGGCCAATTGCGCCAGGCTGTTGGGCATCAAAGACGCGCTGGTCATCGGCGCCAACCTTGCAAGCGTGTTCCGCCCCGAAGCCATGCAATCCCTGCGCTCGTCGCTGGTCCGGTTGGCCAGCGGGGCAGAGCTTGACCGACTCTTTGGAGTTGAGCTTGTCGAAGGCGGCGGATTGTTCGATTGCGCCATCCATGCGGTGGGACAGCGTGTTATCCTTGAATTTGAGCCGCATGACGAACGCGAGTTCGTCAACCATATCGCGCTGATCAGTCCTATCGTTGCGCAGCTTGAATCGGTTACCGACATCGGGACGCTGTGCACCAAAGCCGCAAGCCTGGTCCGCCAGACGCTCGGCTACGACCGGGTCATGGTGTACAAGTTCCACGATGATGAGAGCGGCGAAGTCGTCGCGGAAGACGCGCGAAGCGATCTCGAGCCTTATCTCGGACTGCGCTACCCGCGCGGAGATATCCCGCAACAGGCGCGCGAGCTGCTGATCCGCAACCGGGTGCGCGTAATCGCCGATGTTGAGGCGCCAAGCGCTGCAATCGAACCGGGGGTAGCGTTCGGCAACCGCCCGCTCGATATGTCGATGAGTGTGCTGCGGGCGCATTCGACGATGCATCTTCGATATCTGCGCAATATGGGCGCACGAGCGACGCTGACCGTCTCAATCCTGCGGCAGGGCAAATTATGGGGGCTGATCTCGTGTCACCATATGGAGCCGCGTCTCCCGTCCTTCTCGCTTCGCACGGTGGCTGAGACATTGGGGCAGATGCTCTCGCTAATACTCGACAGGATCCTGATCAACCGATCCGAACGGTTGCGCTCGCGCGGGGGCGATGTGCACAATCAGTTGATGGTCAACCTGGCGCAAGGCGCGCCACTTGGCGACAACGTGGCAATGGTGGGCGAAATGCTCGACGGGTTGATTGCGCATGATGGCCTGACTGTGCATCTGGGCGGACAATTCAACCGCTGCGGATCCGCCCCAAGCGAAGAGGACTACAAGGCGATTGCGGCCACTTTTGGTGCCTCACCCATCGACCGCGCCTTCGGGACCGCCAATCTCGCGCACCAATTGCCACAAGCGTCCGCATTCAAAGAGCGCGCCGCAGGTGCCTTGATGATCCCGATATCGCGCTCTCCGGAGGATTTTCTGGTTCTTTGGCGCAAACCCTTGTCGCGAACCGTCCGGTGGGCAGGCGATCCGGCAAAGGCCAAAGCGGTGGATCCTGAGGACCGGCTCCAGCCGCGGGCAAGCTTTGCCGCGTGGGAGGAGGCGCTCGAAGGACAGAGCGAGGCGTGGAGCGAAGATGACCTGCACATCGCCGATGGCCTGCGCGTCACGCTGCTTGAAGTGATTATGCGGATGTCGGAGGAGGTGGCGCGCGAACGTAACCGCGCGCGCGAGCAGCAGGAGTTGCTGATTGCGGAGCTCAATCACCGGGTGCGCAACATACTCAACCTCATCCGCAGTCTGGTTGCGCAATCGCGGCACGACGCCATTGACGTTGAGAGTTTCGCCACGATTATCGGAGGGCGTATCACCGCGCTCGCCTGTGCGCACGACAACATCACGCAGGAAAACTGGGCGCCCGCGCCTTTGGCCAAACTGTTCGAGACGGAGATCGAGGCCTATCTTACAGAGCAGCTCGATCGCTTCTCACTAACCGGCGAGCGGGTCCTGATTGCGCCCGAAGCCTACACTGTCCTGGCTCTTGTGGTGCACGAATTGATGACAAACTCGGCTAAGTACGGAAGCTTGTGCGACCGGTCTGGCACGGTGCGAGTGGACGTGGGCCGCAACGCGCGCGGCGACCTTACCATTGCTTGGCGCGAACGCGGTGGACCACCCGTCCAGCCGCCGACGCGGCGTGGTTTCGGATCCACGATCATTGAACGTTCGATCCCATTTGAGCTCAAAGGAGAGGCGCATGTGCGTTTCCACCTGACTGGGCTTGAAGCGGATTTTGTTGTCCCCGGCCGGTTTGTCTCGCGCGATACAAGCGCGGTTGTCCCAGGCGCTGGCGCGGCGGAAATCGCACAGCCACGGCCAAACGAAGTCCGGGATGGGGTGTCCGGACAAGCGAACCTCACCCACATGCTTGTCGTCGAAGACAGCATGATCATCGCCGTTGATGTTGAGGAGAATCTGCGGCGGCTGGGCGTGGCGTCGATTGATGTCGCCAGCAGCGTTTCCGGGGCGCTGAAGGCGATTGAGATGCAAGCGCCCGATCTTGCCATGGTCGATTTCAACCTTGGGGCCGAATCAAGCGAACCGGTTATCAAGGAGCTCGCCGACAGGGGCATCCCGTTTGTTCTGGCGACCGGCTACGGAGAGTTGGGCGAAAAACTGGGCGAATTCGGCGCAATGGGGCTGCTGCGCAAACCGTATGGACGCGCTGAGATTGAGAATGTTCTCAACGCCCATAAAGCGATGCTTGAGGCCAATATGGCTATAAGCGCCAGAGCCTCAGCGTGACCGCGTCAGAAGCGAAACGCCCGCTTGGCCAAAGTCGATCATGTCGAGCGAGGACGCGTAAAGGCACTCCCCGGGGCTGGCGACCTCACCGCTCGGCTTGAGCGTCAGGGTTCCCGAGAGCGGAAGGGCCAGCAGACCTTCGGTGTAGCTCGCGCGAACGGCTGCGTCCGGCGCCCCTTCGACGCGGTCCAAACGGAAACGCTTGCTTTCAACAAGCGTCGACCCGCGCTCAGCGATGGTGCTGCGATGCTCGAGCGCGTAGGGCGACCCATCCGCCACCGCCATCGCGCGCTCCAAATGCAACTCGCGCGGGCGGCCGTAGTCGTAGAGACGGAAGGTTGTGTCGCTGTTTTGCTGCACTTCGACGAGGACAAGGCCAGGCCCGATGGCGTGGACAGTGCCCGCGGGAAGGTAATAGATGTCGCCGGGTGAAACGGGATGCCAGGTAAGAAGGTCTTCAATCGAACCATCGCGCGCTGCGGCTTCGATCCTTTCAGGGGTCACCGCTTCGTTGAAACCGATGGCCAGGCTTGCGCCCGGATCAGCGGCAAGGACGAGCCAGCACTCTTCTTTGCCCGCTTCGCCCGCAAGCGCGCTGGCATCAGAAGGGTGGACCTGAACCGAGAGTTTTTCGCTCGTAAACAGATACTTGACGAGCAACTGTGCCATTTCGGGCGGCGGCTCGAACCAGATTTCGCCAATGCGGGCGTCCTGAGGCGCGGCGAAAGGTTCGGGTAACGTCTCACGGCCCCAGACCTTTTCAACCATCCGGGTCGGCAGGACGCGCGCGTCGCCTTGGATGGTCGCGCCGTCTTTCATTGGTTGCTTGCCCCCGGAAGTTTGCCAACACGCTGGGCTCCCTCGCGTGTTGTCACAAGCACTTCGTTTCCTGACACAACGATGCACACATCCTCGACACCGACCGCTGAAACGCGCGGCCCGTCGCTGATCGCAAGAACGTTGCGACACGCATCAAAATCGACCGAACCGCGTTGGATATTGCCCTTGCCGCCGCTCGACTGGCCGTCCGACGACGCCGATTCCTGAGCAAGCGCGTCGTGCAGAGCGGCCCAATTACCGATATCCGACCAGCCCATATCGACCGGGACCATCGCGGCTCGCTTGGTGTTTTCCATTACGGCGTAATCGATTGAATCGCCTTCAATCTCCTCAAACGCCCCCGCGTCGGGGTAGAATCGCGATCCTTGCAAGCGACCAGCCGCGACCGACACAGCCACCGCCTGCGCCATAGACGGGCGGTGCGTGTCAAGCTCGCCCAGCAGAGCTCCCGAGCGAAACGCAAAGATCCCGCCGTTCCAGCTGTACTCGCCGCTGGCGAGATAAGCCTGAGCGGTCTCGAGGTCCGGCTTTTCGACGAACTGCGCGATCTGGAATCCGCCAGGAAGCGGGTTGCCGCGATGGAGATAGCCATAGCCGGTCTCCGGTCGTTCAGGGGCGATACCAAAAGAGACCAGCCAGTCTTCTCGCGCCAAGTCGGCCGCCGCGAGCGCCGCGTTGCGGAACGCGGCCTCATCAGCGATGTGGTGATCGCTCGGGCACACCAACATGATGGCATCGGAGGGCAATTGCGCGGCGGCCAGGGCAATTGCGGGCGCGGTGTTCTTGCCCTTGGGCTCCACGATCAAGCGATAGCTCTCCACGCCGGCCAATTGCTCTTCGATAATATCGCAATGCGCCTCACCGGCCACCACAATCGGGGCCGCAAATCGATCATCACCGGAGACGCGGCCCACCGCCTGCTCAAACAAGGTTTGCTCACCGATAAGAGGGAGGAAGGGCTTGGGCTTGATCTTGCGGCTTACCGGCCACAGGCGGGTTCCGCTGCCACCGCACAAGATGACGGGATGAATCGGCGCTGCGCTCGTCATAACGCGCAGGCTATAGCAGGGCCGGATGCCGATGCCAGCGCCGCTTAGTGTATCAGCTATCGCCGCAATCCGTCGCTGTTGGCGGACCTTCAGAACCAGCGCTGACGCCAATAGAAGGGAGCGTCGACCGGATTTCCGTTCGGGTCGCGAGCCGGGCGGAAGCCCAAACGGTCAACCACCAACTGGCAGGTGATACGATCAGCTTGGGCATCCGGGCTGGCGCGGTAAATCGAGCAATCGCGCGCGCGGCCATCGGGCCCGACGATCACGCGCACGATCACGTGCGTTCCACGCCGCGCCTCGCGCCCTCCAGGCGGGGTAGGGTAGTCGCGCGCGTTGTCGATGGCGCCGGAGATATGTTCGGGTCGGGTCACCGCTATCCCACCAGGACCCGATCCGGCCAGCCCGCTTCCCGTCCCCAATCCGTTACCCGACGCGCCGGTGCCTTTCCCAGCCGCCCGCGCACCCGACAGCGACGCCTCTCCCGTGGATGCCGCTTGTGGGAGCGAGTCGGGCTTGGGCAACGGCAAAGCGACCTGAGGCGCGCTTTCAGGCGCAGCCACCGCCGGCTCAGCCGGCGCCCCTTGCTCGCCTTGCTCGGGTTCGGAGCGATTTTCCAGCGGGGGCGGAGCGGGGTCTGCTTCGGTCGGCGCGATAGTGAACGCCGCCATCACTTCGCCTTCGACCGAGCGCGCCATATCGGTAACCAGAGCGTAAGCCAGGACATAAAGCGCCCCCGAGTGAAGCAGTACGAGCCGGACGCGATTGCCCTCACCGTCTTTACCATCCTGTTTATAGCCGAGACTAAGGATTAAGCGATGGAGCGCACCATCAAGTCTGCGGACAGGCGGTTAGCCGATACGGGCGATCGCGCCCGCGCTCCGGGCGCGGCGCGCTCTACAGACGCGTTCTCGCCAGCCGATTGGGCGCCCGCTCCCTTTGCAGAGCAGAACGATAGCCAGGTTTTCCGCAAGGCCAATCCGAACGCACCGATCGTAGCTCTGGGACCTCCCG
>CALCCG010000190.1 GCA_937899785.1 uncultured Erythrobacter sp.
CGGACCAGTGAACCTGATCCAGCAAATCGAAGCCGAAGAAATCGGCAAGGTGACCAAAGAGATTCCCGAATTTCGCGCCGGGGACACTGTGCGTGTCGGCGTGAAGGTTATCGAAGGCACGCGCGAGCGTGTTCAGAACTTCGAAGGCGTTGTGATTGCGCGTTCCAACCGCAGCATCAACAGCAATTTCACCGTGCGCAAGATCAGCTTTGGCGAAGGTGTGGAGCGTGTGTTCCCGCTCTACTCGCCGATCGTTGACTCGATCACCGTGGTCCGCCGCGGCGTCGTGCGTCGTGCCAAGCTGTACTATCTGCGCGGCCGCACCGGTAAGCGCGCGCGTATTGCGGAACGCCGGGACAACGCTCCCAAGAGCTGAACCGCGCTCAAACGGTTTTGACAAAAAAGCGCTCCGGTCTATGCCGGGGCGCTTTTTTCGTTTGGGGAAACCACATTGCTATGCGCTCACTTTTCATCGCCGCTTTCGCCGTTCTCGCAAGCCCAGCCTTGGGGCAAGAACCGGTGAGCGCCAACGTGAATATCGTTGATCCCGTCCTTTCGTTTGAGCGCGTTTTTGCCTCCCCATCGCTGAACGGGCCGGTGCCACGCGGTGTGCAGCTTTCGCCCGATGGCAAATATCTGACGATCCTGCGCAACCGGGAGAGAGACTCGCAGCGCGACGAGCTGTGGGGCTTTGATATTGCGAGCGGCGAATGGCGCATATTGGTGGACAGCGAAAAGCTGGGCAGTGGCCGCGAGCTTTCCGAAGACGAGAAGATGCAGCGCGAGCGCGCGCGGGTTGGCAATCTTAAAGGCATCATCCGTTACCAGTGGGCCAGCGATGGCTCGGGCGTGCTGGTGCCGCTCGATGGCGATCTGTATTTCGCGCGGCTCGATGGGTCGGTCACCCGGTTGACAGACACGGAAGAAAGCGAACTGAATCCCAAACTCTCCAGCCAGTCGGGCTATGTTTCGTTTGTTCGCGATCGCCAGTTATGGGTCGGAAAAGTGGGCGAAGAGCCCGCACCGATCACACCGAAGGAAGAGGACACAATCCGTTGGGGCGAAGCGGAATTCGTCGCGCAAGAAGAGATGAGTCGGCTCACCGGATATTGGTGGAGCCCCGACGACAGCGGCCTTGTCGTCCAGCGAACCGATGAAAGCCCCGTCGGGATAGTCACGCGCGCAGCCATTGGCGCAACGGGCACAAAGGTGTTCGATCAGCGCTATCCAGTGGCAGGCTCTGACAACGCGCTTGTTGAGCTGTTCGTGATGAAGCCCGATGGCTCAGGCAAGGTCAAGATCGACCTGGGCGAAGAGACCGATATCTACGTTGCCCGTGTCAATTGGGCGCCCGATAGCAGCGCGATTTATGTCCAGCGGCAAAACCGCGAGCAGACCGTTCTCGATATGCTAAAGGTCGATCCGGCCACAGGCGAGAGCACGGTCTGGTTCACCGAAAGCGCCGCGCGCGAGGACTATTGGATCAACCTCTCCGACAATTACCGATTCTTGAATGACGGAACGCTGCTCTGGTGGTCGGAACGCAGCGGTGCGGGGCATTTCTATCGCTTTGACGGCACCACGTGGACCCGGCTGACCTTTGGCGATGAACCCGTGACGTCGCTTGTTGGGGTCAACCAAGACACGCGCGAGATGTTTTTTCAGCAAACCACCAATGTGCTCTCACAGCAGATTTACAAAACCTATCTCGACGGGGGAAACCCGCCAAGCCTGGTTTCCGACCCCGCCTACTCGAACAGCGCGGCGATGGACAAATCGGGCCAGCAGATGATCGTCTACCGTTCGGCGCCCAACCAGCCTCCACAGAGTTATCTCGCCGATGATCGGGGGAAGCGCCTCACCTGGATCGAAGAAAACGCAATTGGTGAGGGCCACCCCTATGAGCCGTATGTGTTGGGACACGTGACGCCCGAATACGGCATCGTGAAAGCGGAAGATGGCACCGATCTGCACTACATGATCATGCTGCCGAAGATGGAGCCGGGTAAGACCTATCCCGTTTTCTACTACCATTATTCAGGGCCTGGTCCGCAGATCGTTGACAAAGGGTGGGGCGGCGCGCTGGCGCAGGCGATTGTCGATAAGGGCTATGTCTACTTCGCGCTTGATGGCCGGGGCACGGCCAATCGCGGGGTCGATTTCGAACAACCCATCTACCGCGCCATGGGCGGCATCGAAGTGCGCGATCAGAAGGTGGGCGCGCAGTTCCTCAAGACGCTCGACTATGTCGATGCGGACAAAATCGCGATCTATGGCTGGTCGTATGGCGGCTATATGACCTTGAAGCAGCTGGAGGCCGATCCGGGCCTCTACGCAGCCGGTGTCTCAGGAGCGCCGGTGACCAAGTGGGAGCTTTACGACACCCACTACACCGAACGCTTTATGGGGGACCCTCGCGAGGTGCCAGAGGCGTATGACAAAGCCAGCGCGATCCCCGAGGCGACCAAGATCACCGATCCGTTGCTGCTGATCCACGGCATGGCCGATGACAATGTGGTGTTCGAAAACTCCTCAGAGCTGATCAGCGTGTTGCAGGAAGGCAATGTTCCCTTCGAGATGATGCTCTATCCCGGCTACACGCACCGCGTGGGCGGGCCGAAAATCTCTCCGCATATGTGGAATTCGATCTTCCGCTTTCTGGAAAGCCATGGGGTGACACCGCCGGAGTAAGAGCCAAGCGGCTCAGCCGCCGAGCCACTCTAAAGCTTTGGCGGCGACCCGCTCGGGCGCTTCGACCTGCGGGTAGTGGCCAATATCGGGCAGCAGGTGATGCCGCGCGTTCGGCACGACGTCGCGCCATTTGTCGTAAGCGTGCTTGCCGGAGACCGGATCGAGCGCGCCGTTGATCAGTCCAACCCGGTCTTCCGCGCTGCGCAGCGCGCGCTCCCAGCGCTCTTTATGTGTGCGACGGTCCGCGATGTAGTGGAGCAGCGTGTGCGTGATGCGATGGCCATCCTTGTGGCGGATAAAGTCCCAAAACGCATCGAGCTCAGCTTCGCTGGGCTTGGTCTGCGGGCCAAAGACGGCCGAAAAGCTGTTACCGAACGCTCTGCGGCTCATCAGGAGACCCAAGAGAAAGCCGAAGGGCGAGACACCGATCTTCTGCATCGTCACCGGCCGGTGCTGATCGGGAAAAATCCCGCCATTGAGGAACAGGCACTGACCCAATTCCTCAAAGCCAAAACCGTCTTGTTGGCGCGCCAGCATTTCTTGCCCCACCGAGACGCCGTAATCGTGCACCAGCGCGTCAAAATCGCGGATCGCGAGACGCTTAAGCAGCGCGGCCTGAAGGTCGGTCTGCCAGTGGATCGTGTAGCCTTTGCCGGCGAACCCGTTTCTAGGCTTATCGGAAAGGCCAAAGCCCAGCATATCACACGCGATAAGCCGGTGATTGGCACCCAACGCCTGCCAGGTTTGGCTCCAGTCGAAGGCGCAGGTCGGAAAACCGTGCACCAGCAGCAGCGGCTTCGCTTTGTCGTTCCCCCCGGTCCAATAGGCGATCTGGTGGCCTTCAAACTCGAAGTAACGCGCCTTGTCGCGCCAGCTTTGCGTATCCATTTGTTCCCTCTCGCGCGTTAACGCTTGCCAAGCCGGGATAAGCGCGGCAGCGCGCGATGCGCAAACAGCTTTTGATTTGGAGTGTGTGAAGTGGGCTATCGGGTGGCCGTTGTGGGTGCGACCGGCAATGTTGGACGCGAAGTTATGCAGATCCTGGCTGAGCGTGAGTTCCCGGCGGATGAGGTCGCGGCGGTCGCGTCCTCGCGTTCGCAGGGAACCGAGGTCGAATACGGCGACAGCGGCAAAATGCTCAAATGCAAGAATATCGAGCATTTCGATTGGGCCGGTTGGGATATTGCTCTGTTCGCAGCCGGCTCTGGCCCGGCCAAGGAATACGCGCCCAAGGCGGCGGCGGCGGGATGCGTCGTGATCGACAATTCCTCGCTCTACCGCATGGACCCCGACGTGCCGCTGATCGTGCCAGAGGTGAACCCGGACGCGATCGACGGGTATGCCAAGCGCAACATAATCGCCAATCCCAACTGCTCGACCGCGCAGCTTGTCGTGGCGCTTAAGCCGCTGCACGACGCCGCGACGATTAAGCGCGTGGTCGTTTCGACCTACCAATCCGTCTCAGGTGCGGGCAAAGCGGGCATGGACGAACTGTTCGAACAATCGCGCGCGATCTTTGTGGGCGATCCGGTGGAGCCCGCAAAGTTCACCAAGCAGATCGCTTTCAACGTCATCCCGCATATCGACGTCTTCCTGGAAGATGGCTCGACCAAGGAAGAGTGGAAGATGATGGTCGAGACCAAGAAGATCCTCGACCCCAAGATCAAACTGAACGCCACCTGCGTGCGCGTGCCGGTCTTTGTCGGCCACTCTGAGGCGGTGAATATCGAGTTCGAGAACGAGATCAGTGCGGCCCAGGCCCAGGAAATTTTGCGCGAAGCGCCGGGCATCATGCTGATCGATAAGCGCGAAGACGAAGGCTACGTCACCCCGGTCGAAAGCGCCGGCGACAGCGCGACCTATATCAGCCGTGTGCGCGAAGACCCGACGGTTGAGAACGGCCTTACGCTGTGGTGCGTCTCGGACAATTTGCGCAAAGGTGCCGCGCTCAACGCGGTGCAGATCGCCGAGCTTCTCGGGCGTCGGCACCTTCAGAAGGGCTAAGTCTTTGGCTTTTTGGCGCGACCTCAGTCGTGTGCAACGCGGGATGTGGGTCCTGGGTTTCGTCGGGCTTGGCTTAGCGCAAATCGGCCAGCCTTATCCGCAGGTGGCCGTGCTCCATCACATGCCCACTTTGCTGTTTTTGCTGGCCTTTCCTTGGCTGTCTAAGCGCTTGGACCTGTCGGACACTTCGTGGATGTGCCTCTTTGCCTTTCTGGCGATACACACAGTCGGTGGACGCTACACCTACACCAACACGCCCTACGACACATGGTTTGAAGCGGTTTTGGGTGCCGGGCTAAACCCGCTCATGGGCTGGGAACGCAACCACTATGACCGCTTCGCGCATCTTGCCTTTGGCGCGCTGATGGTCGCGCCCATTGCCGAGCTCTTTCGCCGAAAAGCGGGTATAAGCTTCAAGCTCTCGCTCTATCTCGGGATCGAATTTGTCCTCGCCCTGAGCGCTCTTTATGAGGTGTTTGAATGGGGCCTTTCGATCATCTTGGCCCCGGCCAATGTCGAGGCCTATAACGGCCAACAGGGCGATATGTGGGACGCGCAGAAAGACATGGCTCTCGCTTTTGCTGGCTCGGTTTCGGCCGCGCTGTACCTCTTGGTTCGCAACACCCGAGGGGCCAACACCACAAGGAAGAAGGACGGAGCATGAGACGCCTTGGACTGGCTTTATTGGCATCGCTTGCTTTTACCGCATGCGACAACGGTGTTTCGCCGCCCGGACAGGAGCCTCTGCGGCCCAGCGCCCCAGACGTGGCGGAAGGCGAAGTCATGCTGCGTGGGCAGGGCCTTGTTGCGGGATCGGAGGCGTTCTATTTCGCCGCCGGGCGGATGGAAGTCGAGGCCGCGCTGCAGCCCATCTTGGGAGAGCCAGCCAGCGTCAGCGAGAACCCGGAATGCGGCCCTGGCGAAATGCAGTTCATCGAATATTCCGGCGGGCTGATTCTGAACTTCCAGCGCGGCAACCTTGTGGGATGGAATTCGCGCGATGGGTCGGAGGTCGTGCGTGTCTTGGGCGATGTTCAGATCGGCACCGAGCGCAGCGCCGCGCAGGACGCCAAGGGCTTTGCGGCGATTGAAGGCAGCACGCTGGGCGACGAGTTCGCGCTTGGCAACGCGACGGGCGGGTTCTTCGAAGGCGATGCGGTGGTCATGCTCTACGCTGGCGCGCAGTGCTTTTTCCGCTAGCAGCTTTTGTCTGAGGAGGCCTGATGCCACTTTCCGCCGATCTGTATTTCAGCTTTCGCTCGCCCTATTCCTATCTTGCGATAGGCCGCTACCGGGCCATGGCGGAGCAATACACTGTCGACATTGCCTTGCGCATCGTCTGGCCGATTGCGGTGCGTGATCCCGATCTGTTGTTCACAGGAAACCCAGCTGCGCCGCGCTATATCGTCAAAGATTCGATGCGCTGCGGCGAGTATCTGGGTATTCCGATCCGCTGGCCGCGTCCCGATCCTGTCGTGCAAGCGCGCGACGCGGGAGAGATCGCAACCGAGCAGCCGCTTATCCGCCGGGTGTGTCGGATCGGTCAGGCGGCGGTGCGCCGAGAGAAGGGCCTGGCTTTTGCCGATGAGGTTTCGCGGGTCATTTTTTCGGGCGCGGTCGACAATTGGCACGAAGGCGACCACCTTGCCGAAGCGGCAATCCGTGCTGGGCTCAACCTAACCGAACTCGACGCCGAAGCGGCGCGTGATGCCGCTGCCCTCGACGCCGAGATCGCGGCCAACCAGGACGCGCTGCAGGCGGCTGGGCATTGGGGTGTTCCCACGCTCGTCTTTGACGGCGAACCCTTCTTTGGTCAGGACCGTCTCGATATGGCCAAATGGCGTATGGAGCAAAAGGGGCTTGTGAAGCGGTGAGGGCGCGGCCTTGATCTTTACCGGCGGATGCCAATGCGGGGCGGTGCGTTACACCGTCGAGGTCGATGCTCTGGTCGGCTACGCGTGCCATTGCCGTGAATGTCAGAAGCAATCGGCCAGCGCCTTTGGTATGTCCGTACCCGTGCGCGAAGAGGACTTCGTCTTGACCGGAGAGACACTTGTCTGGTCACGGCCGACCGACAGCGGGGGGATCACCGATTGCCATTTCTGTCCCAAATGTGGCTCTCGTGTTTTCCATTCGGGCCGCGGTGGGCGCGCATGGATCACCGTCAAAGGCGGCTCGTTTGATGAGCTGGGCGCGATCCCGCTGGTTGCCAATATCTGGGTGAAGCGAAAGGCCTCGTGGATCGATCTGCCTGAGGGCTTGCCTCAATGGGAGACGCAGCCGCAAAGCCTTGAGGAATGGAAAGACCTGTTGGGATGGGCTGCATGAACACAGAGATGACATCGACGATGTTCGAAAGCTTTGATGGCACCCGTCTCGCCTTTCACCGCGAAGGGGAAGGGCGGCCCGTGCTGCTGCTCCACGGCCTGTTCTCCAGCGCGCATATGAACTGGATCAAATGGGGCCATTCGACTCGGCTGGCCAAGGCCGGGTTCGAAGCGATCATGCTCGATTTCCGTGTGCACGGCGAAAGCGAAGCGCCGCATGAGGCCAGCTCCTATCCGCCCGGTGTGCTGGTGCGTGACGCCGTCGCGTTAGTCGATCATTTGGGCCTGGAAGAGGGAGAATACGACCTCGTCGGCTTTTCGCTGGGCGCGCGCACCGCTTTACACGCGGTGGCGAACGGTGTTCTGCACCCGGCTAGGCTCGCCGCGTGCGGTATGGGGCTTGAAGGGCTCGCCGAATGGGAGCGGCGCGCCGCGCATTTCAAGCGCGTCATCGATGAGTTTGACACGATCAAGCCCGGCAGCCCGCTTTATGTCGCGCGCACCTTTCTCAAATCGCAAGGCGTCGACCGCGCCGCGGCCCGCAGGTTGCTGGATGGAACGGACGCCTTCGACCTGGCTGCGCTTGCCAACATCTCCATGCCAACCGCTGTGATCTGCGGCGATGAAGATCAGGACAACGGCTCAGCGCGAGCTCTGGCGCAGCGTTTACCCAATGCGGTCTACACAGAGGTGCCGGGCACGCATCTCAACAGCGTCACGAAACCCGATCTTGGGGAAGCGATCGCTGAGTTTCTGGGGGAAAGATAATGGTCGGCAAGAAGGCGTTCTTGATCGGGTGGCTGGGCGGTCTGGCCGTCTTTGCGGTCTCATTGACCTTTCACGCGCCGCTCGCGATTGACGCGGTTCCGGGGGGCATTCTCGACCATCAGGCCGCGCCCGACGCCGCCAGCGTTGACGCTATTCAACAGGCCTGGGAGACGGCGGGACTTACCAGCCAAGCGCGTCTTGCGATGATCACCGATCTGATCTTCATCGGAATTTACGGGGTCGGCGCCGCCTTGGGCGGGCTCTACTTCCGCGCGCGTGACGGGTGGCTGCTTAAAGCGCTGGGCTTGATCACGCTTGCGGCAGCGCTTGTGTTTCTGGTGACCGATTATGTCGAGACAATTCTCCAGTTCATTCAGCTCATGCGCTTTGAAGGCAGCGATACACTTGCCGGGATCGCGTCCAAGATGGGTCCGGCCAAAGTCGTAACCTTCCTGGTCGCTCTCTTCGGTCCGATCCTGGCGCTGATTTTGGAGCGTTTTTCCTATGGCAAGCCTTAGGCGATGCTCCTAAAGTGCTGTGAAGCAAAGGCTTACGTCGTATTTGGGGCATTGTATGAAACAGACGAAATTGCAACGCTGGGCGCGGCCTTTCGGGTTTGTCGCGCTTGGTTTTTGCGCTTGCCCAGCCGCAGCGCAATCGGACACCGCCGCTATGGTGAGCGCCACCAATCCCGCTGGCGTCGTCAAAGCGGTTCAAGAAGCCGGGTACGACACAGAGTTCTTCCCGCGCGATGAAGATGGGACAGCGGCCTACATTCAGGTGAAAGCCTATGATGGCAACAGCATCGTGCGGTTTTCGGATTGCGACGAAGCGGTGCCCGACTATTGTGAAACGCTCATTCTTTCGACCTGGTGGGACCGCGACACTCCGATCTCCGATGCGGCTGTGGCTTCGGCCAATCTGAACAACAAATATGTCTCGGTCTATCGCGATTCGGACGGCGATCCCGTTATGCAGTGGGCTATTTTGACCCGGCGCGAAGGCGTGCCCACGACCGTGTTTCTAAACGCTTTGCAGCGTTTCATCACGATTGCGGGCGACTTTCGCGAGACAGCGTTTGCGGATGATGACGCCGATAGCCCAGTTGCGGATGTGACAAAGCCCGCAGAGAACCCAGCGGGACTGCGCTAACTCGCTTTGAGGCTCTCGACAAAATGCGCGGCGGACTGCTCCAGCTCGCTCACTTGGCGCATCAACGCGGTTGTGGTCGTATCCAACTGTGTTGAGAGCTTTTGAGCCGACGCCGCCGTGCTGGCGAGCGCTTTGCTGCGATCGGCCATGGCTCCCACGCCCTCGGCCGTGTGCCGCGCGAACATCTCCATCATGTCGGCCGACTTACGCTGGTTTTCAACATCCCAGCGGATCGCGATAGCCGCTTCGACCAGCTCTCCAACAGCGCTTTCAATCGCTTCAAAGCTTCGCTCGGCCTCCAGAGTGCCGGATTTGACTCCTTTGAGGAAGGCGTCGATCTCGGTCGCCGCTTCGCTCGCCTGCCTCGCCAGCGCTTTCACTTCCTGCGCAACAATTGTGAAACCGCGTCCCGCTGGCCCGGCGCTTGCGGCTTCGATAGCGGCGTTGAGCGATAGCAGATTTGTCCTTTCGGCGATGCGGACAATGGCGCGGGTCGCCTCACCGATCGTGTGCGTGTGCTGGGCCAGGCCCCCGACCGCTTCGCCGCCGCTTGCCGAACGGTCGGTCGCACGGGACGTCAACTCGTTTTGCTGACTGACATTGACGGCGACGCTTGCGATTGAGGTGGATAGCTCCGCGATACCCTTGGCCACCGTGTGAGCCGCCTTGCTGGCGGATTGGGCCGCATCGGAGACCTCAGCGGCTCCTTCGCCCGCGTCCTGTGCGATCGTGCCAATCGCTCTGGTGGTGCGATCAAGCGTCGTGGCAGAGTGACCGATGGCCTGTGTTACCACGCTGAACGAGGTTTCGAATTCCTGCGCGATCCGCTTGATTTGCGCCTTGCTTGCGGCGGTTTGCTCAAGTTCGATACGTTCGCGCTCTTCGCGCTCGCGCTTGGCGCGGGTCAGCGCTCTCTCCAGCTCTTGCGCTTGATCGCGAAGCTGTTCGGCCCGCCGCGCGTTGTTCGCCTTGGCCGCTTCAAGGCGTTCCAGAACATTCTTGAAGGTGAGAATGATCACCGAGGCCACACACGCGACGAGGAGCGTCCTCACACTGTAGATGATCATTAACGGCGAGCTTGTCGACTCCGCGAAGACCGTACCTTGAAAGACCCAGATCGAAAGAGCGTGATAGACAACGATAATCCCCGCTGCGGCCCAGATGGCGGCCATATCGCAAAGAATCGAAAGCGCGGCGAGGGCAAGAAAATACCCAAGATGCGAGTCGCTTGGAAAACCGCTGCTTGTCATAGCCATGATGGCAAGAGAGGGCTGAACAGCCACGGAAATCGCAACCAGCATGCGCCCAAAAGCGTCATTCCTTTGCCTTTTTATGATGAGCGAGGGGCCTAGGTTAAGCCCAGCGCTGAAGACACCGAACAGCAAGACGAGCAAGCCGCCCTTGAGCGCCAACATCATCAGGAGACCCGTGACAGCCCAGCAACCCAGCGTGAGAAACACAACGCCGCGCACACGAAGCTGCTCGAGTTCGCTGTATGCAGGCGTGGCTTGCGGTTGGTCTGTGTCCGTTGTCAGGAGCTCTGCAACCCCTGCTCTTAAAAGACGTACCTCTCCAACCATAGGTGAGCCTTATCGAGCGCTTTGGTTAGCGCTCTGCGCATTGAAGGCTGCGTAGAGTCCCGGCTTTTGGGAGGGCAGGGCAGCTTAGCGGAACGGCGGCTCGTTAAAGGCGCGCAGCTTGCGGCTGTGCAGTCGGTCGCCTTCATCGCGCAATCGCGCCACCGCTTCGAGGCCAATCTGAAGGTGGGCGGCAATCGCCTCTTCGTAAAACTTGTTGGCCTGGCCGGGCAGCTTGATTTCGCCATGCAGCGGCTTATCCGAAACGCACAGAAGCGTCCCATAGGGAACTCGGAAACGATATCCTTGCGCAGCGATCGTAGCGCTCTCCATTTCGACGGCAATCGCGCGACTCTGCGAGAAACGTTTGGCGGAGCTGGCGTAGTGCAGCTCCCAGTTGCGGTCATCAGTCGTAACGACAGTGCCGGTGCGCATGCGCTGCTTGAGATTGGCGCCTTGAACGCCCGAAACCTCTTCCGCCGCGCCGGCAAGCGCAAGCTGAACCTCGGCGATGGGTGGGATCGGCACTTCAGGAGGCAGGACGCTGTCGAGCACGTGATCATCGCGCAAGTAAGCGTGGGCAAGGACGAAATCGCCGATCTTTTGGGTTGAGCGCACGCCGCCGCAATGGCCAATCATCATCCAGGCGTGTGGGCGCAGCACGGCGAGGTGATCGCAAATTGTCTTGGCGTTGGAGGGACCGACCCCGATATTGACGAGTGTGATCCCGCGCTTGTCTTCACGCACTAGGTGATAGGCCGGCATTTGGTGGCGCCGCCATGCGGTGTCGTTGAGTTGGTCGCGCGCGTCATCGGTCTTTGCGCCAATATCCAGACCACCGGCGCCGCGCAGGGCTTTATACCCGTTCTCGCCGATTTGCTTCGCGCCCCAATCCACGAATTCATCGACATAGCGATGATAGTTCGTAAACAGGATGAAGTCCTGGAAATCGCTCACCGCGGTGCCGGTGTAATGCGCAAGCCGCGCGAGCGAATAGTCGGTGCGCAGACCATCGAACAGCGATAGAGGCATAGCGCGATTTTCATCGATCTCAATTCCGTCAGCCAGCTCATCGCCGATCAGAGCGAGGTCGGTCGAGGGAAAGTGCTGCGCGAGCTCTGTCGGCGAAATACCGACCATAGCTGCGCCCGCATCACCATCGAGGACATAGGGAAACGGGATTTCCTGCTGAGAGCGCGTAACGGTGACATCGACTTCGTATTCCGCCGCGATCAGCGCTAATTGCTCGGTCAGATAAGGGGCGAACAGATCCGGCCTGGTGATTGTGGTGGTGTACGTGCCGAGCTGTTCCAGACGTCCAAAGGCGCGGCTCCGATCCGATAAGTCGCCGCCCGAAGCACCCGCGCCCGCATAGTGCAAGGTGAGCTGCGGATAGGCGTAGCTGCCGTCCTCGCGCTTGCGCACCGGCGGGATGGCGCCGTCGCGCCCAAAGGCGATCACGTCGTCGCGCAGTGTCGCCACCGCGTCGGCGTAGTGCCGCTGCAATTGTTGAAGAATGGCTGGGATATCGATCATGCTAAGACTGCTACTCTTCCTTTTCGACAGTTTCAAAGATGGTGTTTACAAAAAGGGCGCGGCGGTCTTTGCGACCGCCGCGCCCTTTCGTGCACTGCGCCAAAACAGCTGTTCAGATCGGGCCTTTATCAGCCCGCATCCTCTTCAACGGGCGCATCGGTGTCGGCGGCCTCTTGTCCGGCTTCGTCGTCCGCGCTCGCTTCGAGCAGCTCAGCGGGAATTTCGCCCGGCTCAAGGCCTTCGTTGTCGATCTTCGTGTCGGCGGCGGCTTCTTCGATCTCGCGCTGTTCGTCTTCGAACAT
>CALCCG010000191.1 GCA_937899785.1 uncultured Erythrobacter sp.
CACCATCCAGGCGCTGCGGAGCTGTCAGCAAAAGCTCAAGCGCAACAAGGTCCGCCGGAGGCGTCTGGTGGCGACCGAGGCGTGCCGCCGGGCCGTGAACGCCGTTGATTTCATCGACCGGGTGCATCGCGAGACGGGCCTGCGCCCCGACATCATCGCGCCGGAGGACCCGGCAAAAGCCGCCGAAGCCGCGACACGCGCCAAAGCCGCCAACAGCGCCGCGATGAACGCCGCGGCCACGATTGTTCAAGCGTCGCTTGATGCATGGCGCGCCCGCAATTTCGAGGGCTGGATCGCGAAGTTCGCCCCCGACGTTCAGGTGATCACTTCCCAAATGCGCATCATTGGACGCAAGGAATTGCGCGCGATCTACCGGGTTGTGTTCGACGCGGGTTTCCCCGAACCCAAGATCTTGAAAAGCGGTTGGACGGGCGAACGTGTCTTCGTGGTGCAGGAGGAGTTCCTGCCCGGTGGCCATTCCGCCAGTATCACATACTCCGAATACGAGGTGACCGACGGGCTGATCACCATGGTGTACGGCCAACAAATGTAGACGCAGCGCCGGGCTAGGATGGCCCGCGCTGCGTCTAATGGATTCAAGCAGTTCGGATTAGAAGCTCTTCTGGATACCCGCTGTAAGTGTCCAATCGGTCGGCATTTGCGGACCGTTCAGATCCTGAATCAGAGGTGCGCCGCTTTCGATCCCAAGCCGCCAACCTTTCAGCGCTCCGCCCGTGGCCGCGAAGTTCATGCCGAAAAAGGCTGTTAGCGTCTCGCCTCCTTGGAAATCGGGATTGGCGGTCTGGACCGGGCCTACAATCATAGGGTCCATCCCCTCTACCCGGCCCAGTGTTTCTGCCTGAAGTCGCCCCGACAGCGACACAACCGGTGACAGCGAGACGGCGCCCCAGATCGTGGCCATTGCCTTGTCACCGAACGAATAGTCGGCGTCGTTGTCGCCAAGCCGAATAACGCCCTTCACCTGGGCGCCCCAACCAAACCCGTCGTTCTGATCGCGATAGGTGAGGCCGGGTTCCAGATCGAACGTGCCAGAACCGATCTGCATGGGATAGGGCGTGCGCACGGTCGGATTGCCGCCCATTGGGGTGAGGATATCGTCCTCTTCGGTAATCGTCCCGGTGGGGAGCGAAATCCCGGCGTTGATGTGGACAGTATCGGTGAGCCCGATCAGCGCGGCCAGTTTGGTATCGCCGAGATCAGCGGTGCGCGTGCGGAAGGTGCCGAGCCGCGTCGTCCCCATCCCACCTTGGAAGGTGATGTGGTCCATTTCCTTGGTGATGTAATTGCCCATCACCATCAAGGTCACCTGATCGGAAAGACCATACATGACGCCCGCCATATGCATGTCCATCCGCATGGATGTCGGCACGATGCGCAAGGTCGGCGGCTGGCCTTCAGCGCCGAAGAAGATGTTGGGGACCGTTGTCACCACCTCTTCGGGCGTGACGCTGTCGGTGCCGATTTGGGTGCCAACCATGTCCATATGCATGAAACGATAGCTGATCATCCACTCACCTTCGGCATGGCGGTGATCACCCATCACGCCGATCGGCGCGTGGTCGAGCGAATTGATCGCGTGATCATCGTCGGCAAGGGCAGGGGTGGCGGCCATCAGACAGCCGGCAACGGCGAGGGCTGAGCCCGCCTTGAAAAGCGAATTCATAGGATAGTACTCCTGTTGGATCTGAAAAAGGGAAATCAGACCCTGTCGGGAGGACCTCTTGCGTCGTAAGCGGGGAAAGGCGGGCGTGTCGCGAGCGCGCGTACAGGCGTGGGCTCGGGCAGATATTTGGGCGCTGCGCGTGCTGCAAATTGAACCGGATCCGATGGCAGCGGTGGCGAACAGGCTGAACAGCACGGGTTAGCCGCGCCATCGTGAGAGGACTTACCGCTGTCTGACGGCCGGTCTTCGTCCGATAGATCGGCATATACGGTTACCGCGTGATGGGCATGATGCGCATGCGCCGCATGATCGTGCCCTTGCGCGCCCAGGGGCTCAAAGCAGCACGGCGCTCCGAAAACCGAACGCAGGCCGATCGCAAGCAGCAAAAGCGCTTGCACAATAGGGCGCTTAGAATGGGCCATCGTCCTTTGCGACTAGGCCTCTCGCGCCCGCTTCACAAGGGTTCTGACTGCTTAATCCAGGCGAGTCGTTCTGGCCGTCAGGCGACGGCTTTCATGATTTCGAGGCCATTTTCCCGAACCGCGCCGACGACTCTGTCTCGCCCGTCACGCTTCGCGCAGTAGACCGCGTGGTCCGCCCGCTGGATGCACTGCTCAAGCGCTTCGCCCGCTTCGCGCTGGTGAAAGCCGACGCTAGCCGTAACACCAACGTCGCAGATCGCACCTTCGAAGACAACGCGTGCGATGGCCTTGCGAACCGAAAGCGCCAGCGCGGACACGACCTCCGAATGCGTATCGTCAAGCAGCACCGCAAATTCTTCTCCGCCCATACGATAGACACCGCCAAATTTGCCCAAAAGACCCTCAAGATGTGAGGCAACCTTGCCCAACACTTCGTCTCCGGCGCTGTGGCCATAGGTGTCGTTGATCCGCTTGAAATGGTCGAGGTCTACAAGAATGACCGCGCCTACCGGACGTGCACCCTCGGCGTCTTCGCCGATATGGCGATCGAGAGCGCGGCGGTTGCCGATTTGGGTAAGCTGATCGACCTCACCCTCTTCGACGCGCAGGCGAACAAGGTCAAAGCCAATCGTCATAAGCAGCACGATCCCCACCGCCATACCCATTAGCGCGCTGGCCGAATGGAAGGCGATGTTGAGCCCTTGGTAAAAGGCAACAACACCTTCGAGGCTTTGCCCGATGGGGTTGAGCGCGATAATCACGGCCTTGCCAGCGTACGAAAGTGCGGCGACCAGAACCACCAGGAAGGTCACCTGGTCAAGGGCCGACTTTGTCCGAAGGGACCAAAGGGACGGGAGGCCTGAGACGATGATTGCGGTGCACACCGTCTGGACGATAACGCCGCGTAGCCAATACGGCGGAGCCCACGGCATGTTGGGCATAACCATGATGCATGATAGCGCGACGAGCACCACCGCCACCTTGGGCACGCTGCGACCATGACGCGACAAGAAGGCCTGTATCAGGACTAACAGAGGGATGAAGTGCGTGGCGACCGTGAACCACGAGATCCAACGGTCTCCGCCCGGATCGCGCATCCCGTCAACCGTTATAGACACGCCGGCGACGAGAAAGCCCAGCGCTGCCCAGCGTGCCGAGACAAGCCGCCGATCAAACCATGCAATCACCAACAGCGACAGCGTGAACAACGCATACATCGCGGGAATGAGGATGAAAAAGGCGCTCGCGCTCGACATAACACGCGTGGTAACCCGTAGTGGTTTCTAAGCGCCTAAGGATACAGAGTTGCATCGCAGTTGCGTGCGCGGACCTTGCGCCTTCTCATATTGTCGCAAAGGCGGCGTTCATTCGGTCTCCGCTGAATGTCGCTCCGATCGACGTTTTCGCGCCAAACCCTCGTTCGCCATCCAGTGGATTTTCTACAAATATTTTGTCTATCAGAGTGTTAGTGTATCTATCTGCAGGCGGCACCCTGTTACCTTTGCCCGCTTGAGAGGAATTTTCGAAAGCCCAAACGCTTCTTCGCGCTTGCAACACGGCAACCGAGGAATAAAGACGCCCCCACTATGACAGATGCTATCCTTCTCGAAGCCGCACAAAACTCCAAGGCTTGGCCCTTTCAGGAAGCCCACCGCCTCGCGAAACGGCTACGGGATGGAAAAAATAGCCCAAGTGGCGAAGACGCGCCAGCGGTGTTCGAGACGGGATATGGTCCGTCGGGCCTGCCGCATATCGGCACGTTTCAGGAGGTCCTGCGCACGTCACTCGTGCGGCGTGCTTACGAAGCGTTGACGGGACAGCCGACACGGTTGATCGCGTTTAGCGACGATATGGACGGTTTGCGCAAGGTTCCGGGCAATGTGCCCAACCAGGACGTGCTGGCGACCCATATCGGCAAGCCCTTGTCGCGCATCCCCGATCCGTTTGAAAAGTATGCTAGCTTCTCAGCGCACAACAACGCGATGCTGCGCGAATTCCTCGATCGCTTCGGGTTTGACTATGAGTTTGTCAGCTCGTCCGACCGCTACAATTCGGGCGCATTTGATGAGGCGTTGCGCGGGGTTCTGGCGAACTTTGACGCTATCCTCGACATCATGCTGCCGACTTTGGGCGAGGAACGCCGCCGCACCTACTCCCCCGTCATGCCGATCAGCCCGACCACGGGCGCCGTGCTGCAGGTGCCGATCGAAGTGGTGGGCGCCAATGAAGGCATCATCCGCTTCACCGATGAAGATGGCCGCGTGGTCGAGCAATCGGCGCTTAGCGGGATGGCCAAGTGCCAATGGAAGGTCGACTGGGCGATGCGTTGGGTGGCGTTGGGCGTCGACTACGAGATGTACGGCAAGGACCTCACCGATAGCGGCGTCCAGTCGGGCAAGATCGCGCGCGTCCTGGGCGGCAAGAAGCCTGAGGGCCTGATTTACGAGATGTTCCTCGATGCTAATGGCGAGAAGATCTCCAAGTCCAAAGGCAATGGCCTCTCGATCGAGGAATGGCTGCAATATGGCTCAGAGGAGAGCCTGGGCTTCTACATCTTCGCCAATCCCAAAAGCGCCAAGCAATTGCACGCCGGCGTCATCCCTAAGGCGATTGACGATTACTGGCAGTTTCGTGAGCGCTTGCCGGAACAGCCGCTCGAGAAGCAGCTGGGGAACGCGGTGTGGCACTTACTGCGCGCGAACGAACATCACGAGGGACCAGATGCTCCAGGCGCAGGCGATAAGCTCGGCGTGCCGTATTCGCTGTTGCTGAACCTCGGGAGCGCGCGTGGGCGTGAAGCAACGCCCCAGAATCTGGCGGAGTATGTGGCCAGCTACACCGGCGAGCCGGTCACCGATCCGGCGCTGATGGCATTGATTGAGAGCGCAGTGAACTACAACCGCGATTTCGTCGCTCCCACGCTGGCCAAGCGGTCACCGGTCGACGGCGAGGTTGAGGCTTTGAAGGAGCTCGATACCAGACTAGCCGAGGCTGCTGCGGACACCAGCGCTGAAGACTTGCAGACCATGGTCTACGAAATCGGCAAGGTCGAAGCTTATGGCTTTGAGAGCCTGCGCGACTGGTTTCGCGCGCTTTACGAGACCTTGTTGGGAAGCGAGCAGGGCCCGCGCATGGGCAGCTTTATTAAGCTTTACGGTGTGACACCGACGAGAAAGCTGATCGCGGAGGCCTTGGCGAAGGCCTAGGCGCGCGACCCTACAGCCACGAAACCGAACAATCCGCCTTACTCCGACGCCTTTGCGGGGCTAGCGCCATTTGCGGGTTCGGTACCACTTGGTGATCACGTACTTGGTGCCTTTCACGACCGGGGTTCCCGCGTGCATGGTGTCTTCGTTGGGTGAACCGTCTTCGAGCGCGTTGTTCCAGATCATGAGGACGCCGGGTTTGGGAACGATCTTGATGCCGACCTTGGTGAAGTGTGTTTCACCGCCTTCCTCGACGTCGTTGAGGAAGGCCATCGTCGTCCAGGAACGCTGGCCGCCGCGTTTGCGTTCGCCCTCCCAGTACTTTTCGGTGGTGTAAAACCAGTCGTTGTGGGGTTTGAATTGTTGGCCTGGGAGATAGCGCTGAGCCTGAATGGCTTCGCCAATGACGGGGTTAACACCCAGAAGATCGTCAATCCGCCGCGAAATGCCTTTGACGAAGCTGTCGGTGGGATCGAGGTCGCCCGAATAGGACGTGCGAAAGCCGCTGTCATAACCGATTTCATGCAGGGAAGATGGCCGCGCGATCAGATCGGTCATAACACACAAGCGGTCGCATTCCTGTGGGCTAAGGAAGTCTCCAACGGCGTAGATTTCGGCCTTGTCGGTGTCGACCTTGTAAACTCCGGGATCCGCCGTCAGCCGCTCGCGCACCGACTTCCCTAAGCGCATCAAGGCGTGGGCGTCCGGGATGGTGTGTTTGGTTGCCATAGCGCAGGGCTTAGCAACTGGCTGGGCGAGGGCAAGAGGGCGGGCGCACACCAAGAGCCCCCGCGATGGCGATGGCCAGGCTGTGTTGGATCGGTGCTGCGGCGATTACCAGAAGAAGTCGGTGATCACGTCGACCACTTCGCCGGTGTAGATATCGACCAGGATCACATCGTCGTAATAGCGCACCCAGCGATAGGGCCCGTAAACCGGGGGCAGTCGGAACGCCCACGGATCGTTAATGAAGTAGCGCGGCTGGAAGAACAGGCTGTCGAGAAAGAAGCCGATCCGAATGCGGTTGTAAAAGTGGCCACGGAACGGGGCGTAGTAGCGGCCGAGACGGAAGAAGCTCCGGTTCGCCCGGCGGAAGTTTCGCCAACCGTAGCGATTGTTGGCCCTCCAGGCGCGCCGGTCCCAGCGACGGAAATTGCCGTTGCGATAGCCCTTGCGATACCCATCCCGCCGGCCAGCGCGATAGGCGTTGCGACGCACGCGGCGGTCGTCGTAGCGATCGCGACGGCGCTCGCTGCGAACGCCCGATCGATAGCCCTGACGCCGCGCGTTGCGCACGTCCTGACGGTTGTTAAAGCCGCGATTGTCAGCGCGACTGCGCCGGTTGTCTATCCGACGCTCAGCGCGAGCGCGGTTGCCCCGCGCCGAGTTGTTGGTCACCCGCAGATCGGCGCGCGTGGTCGTCTGCCGATCTATGCGATCGGCGCGGTTGTTGCCGCGACGTTCGATGCGATTCGAGCGATCGTCGCTCCGGCGCTCGACACGGTTTGCGCGGTTATCGCCGCGCCGGTCTACACGGTTTGCGCGGTTATCGCTGCGGCGTTCGACGCGGTCGGCGCGACGCACACGACTCTCGGAGCGGTTGATCTCGCTGCGCACAGCGCCGACATTGCGCGGACCTTCGTTGCGCCGCGTGTTCTGGCGATTGCTGCGATTGGCCTGGCGTGTGCTTTGGCGATTGCCGCGATTGGTCGAACGCGTGCGTTGACGGTTTGCGCGGTTGCTGGAGCGTGAGCGCTGTCGGTTGGCGCGTCGCTCGCGCTTGGGCTGCGCTTCGGCGCTAGCTGCATAGCTTTCACTCGACGCGCTTGCGCCTGTCGCGGCTGCAGCCGGAGTGGGGGTGATCATTAGGGCGAGCGCGGTGGCGATGGCCGAAAGCGCACTGCCCCTGAGTAAAAGGGTCAAGTCCATAGGTGCCTCCAGTGTTGCCGCTCACCACCTACGGCTTCATTGATACCCCCTGTTACAAAGCGGCAACTGTCGGCAAACTTAACCGACTTGTCAGAATTGCGTTAATTTTGAACTTTATTTTCCTGAACGCAGCTTAGAGCTCAAAAACGCCGCTGGACTTGCTCTTTCGAGCGGCCTTGCCCACACCGCGCGCCATGTTCGACCAGTTAGACGATGTTCGCACCGATCTTGCCGATCGCCTGACCCGCGCCGCGCGCGACCGAAGGTCGCCGATGCATACGCCCGCTGTCGTAACGAGCGACGTTGATGCCCGCACGATGGTTCTGCGTGCGTTTGACAACGCCGCTTGGACCCTGCGCTTTCACACTGATACGCGCGCGCCGAAGTCCGCCGCGGTCGAAGCCAATCCGCGTGTGGCGGTGTTGTTTTATGACAAGGGCGCCAAGATCCAAATCCGCGTGCGCGGAACCGCGCAGATTTTGAGTGAGGGGCCAGTGGCCGACGCCGCCTGGGCAAACGGAAGCAACTTTTCCCGCCGCTGCTATATGGGTGACGGTCCAGGCCTAGCTTCGTCGAGCCCTACTTCAGGCTTGCCAGCCGAACTCGAAGGTCTGGAGCCGTCCGATGCTCAGCTCGAACCGGCCCGTGCGAACTTCGCAGTTCTCCTGGTCAATATGAGCGCGCTCGACTGGCTCTATCTGGCCCATACCGGCCATGTGCGCGCGTGCTTTGCGCCCGACCCGCAGGGCCATTGGCAAGGCCGCTGGGTTTCTCCCTGAGAACCATTGGGGGATCAGGCAGCCTTGGGGCTCGCTTTCGGCGAAGGAGCGGGCAGAAGCGCACGATCCTCAGCCAGATCAGCTTCGACAATGGTGGCTTCTCCCTGCTCGGTGGCCTTGCGCAACGCGTCTTCCGCACGCGCGCGCCAAGCCGCAAAGCCCTCGCCCACCTGGCGCGAAGCGATGCCAAAGCTTGCGGACAGCCGGATGTTCTGGGCAAGCCCTTCGATCTGTGAGTGGGCGAGTTCACGCCGCAAACGTCTGGCTACGGCGCTGGCCTGGGGCGGCTGAGCGCCGCGCACGAGGATCGTGAAGCCATCGCCCTTGATTTCATCAACGAGATCGCCGGCTCGCCCGCTGGCCGCATCGTTTTGCCGGACCGATCGCCGCATGATGGCGGCAACTTGCTCCAAAGCGCTTTGACGCGCGTTTGGTCCCCAAATCTGCTCCAGCTCGCGCATGTGGTCAATCTGAGCGCGTAACAAGGCGTCGGTTTGAGGGTGATCGAGGGCGCGGCGATTGGCACGTTGAGCCCGGTCGCGCTCGGCTGCCTCTTCTAACTCTCGGTTGAACGCCCGGCTGCGCAGCATATCGGCCAGGTCCGCATCTGATCGGTTGCGCTCATCCGCCTCGGCCTTCGACCGCCGGGTCCAACCCGCCGCGCGCACGCTCACCACGCCGAGACCCGCTGCGCTCAGGAGAAGCATCACAAGCACTCCCGCATCAAGCGTTACCGCCATTCCGGTCACCATCCGCGCTTCCCCGTTTCTCAAGCCACGCTGCGCAGCCGCCTTGTGAGCGCCCATCGCATCGCTGGCTAATTGCCCTGCGACCAGCTACGCAGAGTGTGGTTAACGCGTCGTAAAGCTCGCGGGCGAGCGCGCCTCGATCTTGGCCAGCAGCGCCGCAAGGCTTCGCCGTTCATCAGCGTTCAGCGGTTCAAGGATCTCGCCCAGCACATCGGTCAGCACCCCCCGGATCGCATCGACAAAGCCTTCGCCTTGCTGTGTCAGGCTGACAAGGGAGGTTCGCTTGTCCGCAGCATCGCTCGCGCGTTCAACCAGTCCGCGCCGCTCCAGCTCGCTGACCATGCGGCTAAGCTGCGCCTTGTCGCGCGCCATCATGTCAGCGACCCGCTGCATCGCGACCGGTTGCAGATCGGCGATGGTGAGCAGGATCATGCCGCCCAGAGGACCGACGCGATCCGGGTCAAAGCCAGGCGCGCGCGTGATCACACCGGCGTTCATCCGCCGCATCAGCCGATCAATCCGTGTGGCCAGTTCCGAAACGTCGCGCTCCACCATCTAGTTGGTTGACTTAATCAACGATATTCCTAGTCTCATGCCGGTTCAACCAACACCTCTCATCCGTGCCGAGGCAGGGGATGAAAGGGCATGACGAGGGGGTATCGCGTGTCGCAAAGCCAGTCCATCGCGCTCAAGGTTGCCGCAGTTCTGTGGGTGATTTGGGGTCTCGTTCATATCCTTGCGGGGGTGATCATCATTGGCGCTGAAGACGCCGCCGCTGCGGTGCAGGCGGTGGCCGACGCGGTGCCTCCAGCGGAGCTCGCTTTCGAATCGCATCCGGCGGCCAAGGCGCTCTACAGCCAGCACGGCTGGAACCTTGGCTGGGTCGGCGCCACCACGCTCATTTGCGCGCTCTTCATCTGGAGGGGCAACCGCACCGCAATCTGGGTCGCCGCGCTCACCGGCGGCCTGGCGGATGTGGGCTACTTCGTCTTCATGGACCTTGGTGGTTATGTGAACTTCATCCCCGGCGGATTGATGACGTACGTTTCGGCCAGCGCGATCATCCTGAGCGGTTGGGTGTATTTCGCAACGCGCTCCTCCGACTGAAGCGCCGGGGTCGCAGCCCAGCCGGGCCCCGTTGGCGGGGTGGGTGTGGGAGACACAGGTTACACAGTCCAAAAGTCGAAAACCCATGGCGGGCAAAGGCGCCGTCCGAACCGCGAACACCGGCTGGGTGAGGAAGGTTTGGACAAGGGCGAAGGCGCGGTTCACAGCGCCGTGGTAGCAGGCAAACGATGCGCAGGAAAATCGCCGCGCGCGCCGCACCCTAGCCCAGATTGGAGACCAATCCTTCGTCGCCGTTCATCGCTGCGCCGCTTTGCGCATCGTAGGGTTCATCGCCATCAAAATGCACCCGGTTGCGTCCGTCCTTTTTCGCGCCGTAAAGCGCCTTGTCGGCGCGGCGGAAGAGGCTTTCGTAGACCTCGCCAGAGCGATGTTCGGCGACGCCAAAGCTGGCCGTCAGGCGCACATTGAGGGGATCATCGTCAATCTCAAGCTGGGTCGTCTTGACGCGCAGCCGCTCGGCCATGGCGAGCGCCGCGGTCGGCCGAGCGTTCCAGATAAGAACGCAAAACTCCTCCCCACCGATGCGCCCAACCACATCATATTCGCGCACCGCCTCGCCGATCATCAGCCCAAAGCTGCGGATTGCCCGGTCTCCGATCTGATGGCCCCAAATGTCGTTGACCTGCTTGAAGTGATCGATATCGGCGATGATCAGCGACAGGTCGGCCCGCTCGGTCTGAGCGCGCTCAAGAGCCGCTTTGACGCGGGCTTCAAAGGCGCGGCGCGTGAGCACGCCCGACAACGGATCAAGCGCAATCTCCGCCCGCTCGCGTGTGAGCGTGTCCGACACCGCGGCGTTGATAATCGCGATGGCAAGACCCAGCGAATTCAACGCGGCGACCGCGTTCAGGATCGAATAATAGGCCGATTCGCGATAGGTTTCGTAGTTGAGCGGGCCCTCAGCCATCATGGTGATGTTCGGGCGAACAAAGAACTGGAACGACGTCGCGGCTAGGAGCCAAAAGACGAGTGTGTTGGCGAGGCTGTCCTTGCGGCTGGCTGCGGTGGCCTGCGCGCCCAAGAGGAACAGGATCGCGTAGCATGTGTTCGAAATGTACAGCTCGGCGTTGATGTCGGCGCCGAACAGGAACTTGGAGCCCAGCAGCGCAAAAAACGATCCGCCAACGGTTAGGATTAAGGGTGTTGGCACTGTGGCTCCCACCCGCCGGGCGGCGCCCCAGATCACCATCCAGCTTGATAGGAAATAGGGGATGTTGGTGAGGTTGAGCATCCAGCGCCCCGCGTCGAGCGGCGCGAGCTGCGACCACAAAAATCCCAGGCCAAGCCCGACATAGCCGCCGGCAAAGGCCAGCATTTCCTTGCGCGTCCGGTCGCGCGACCAGATCGCCAGAAACGTGGTCGCGAAAATCAACGCAATAAGCGGGTTAACCAGGCCAAGAATGGCGTCGCGCATGTGTCCTCCAAGCCGAGCCGCCGTGGTGACAGAGCTTGGTTAAATGGTCGTAAAGTGGAGGTGGCTTTGTGAGGGGTTGGGATGAGGGCGATCGGCGCGGGTTTGGGCAAGACGACGCGGGGGGTTCATAGCAACCACCGCAAGGAACCGCCCGCGCGAGGGAGGAC
>CALCCG010000192.1 GCA_937899785.1 uncultured Erythrobacter sp.
AGGCCCTCGAACCATTTGGGGTTCAGGGTGCGCGTGCGGGTTTCCAGATCGATTTGCTCACTCAGCGTGCGGACCTTGGTTTTCCCGCGCGTCGCATCCAGAATATAGACCGGCGCGTCTTCGCCTTTAGCCTTGGCCACCGAACGCGTGACCCCGCCGAGCCCGTCAACATATTGGTCAACATCGTTGATGCCCAGCTCAACGCTTTCGAGGTTCTGATAGGTGAAATCGACCGTGCCGAGCGCGGTTTGGAGCAGCTCGGGTTGCTGAACCGGCGTGCCTTTCACGCCATAGGCAAAGCCCTTGTTCACCTCGATCGCGTTGGCCAGTTCGTCCGGGTCCGCCCAGGCGCCGCCTTCGATCATCTGATTGACGTTCGCGCCATAGGCGCCTTCCGCGTTTGAAAAGACGCGCAGCGAAGCGGTTTCAAGATCGCAGCCATGCGCTTTGGCGTGGGCGAGCGAATGCTTGCGTACGAAGTTGCGTTCGACCGTCTCTTCGGCGCTGGCGGCTAGGAAAGCGGCTTCGGCCAACATGCGTGTTTGCATCGGCAGAAGGTCGCGGAAGATGCCCGACAGCGTGATCACCACATCGGCGCGCGGGCGACCGAGCTCTTCAAGACTTATCAGTTCAGCCCCGGCTAGACGCCCGTAGGAATCGCGGCGTGGACGTGCGCCCATCAGCGTCATCGCTTGCGCGATCTGGACGCCTTCGCTCTTCATATTGTCCGTTCCCCACAGCACCATCGCGATGCTTTCGGGGAAGGCACCGCCGCTTTCGGCGTGACGGGCCAGCAGCCGCTCGGCCTGCTCTTCGCCTTGCGAACACGCGTAGCGCGACGGAAGCAGGAAGGGGTCAAAGCCGTGAATATTGCGGCCCGTGGGAAGAACATCGGGGGTCACCACCACATCGCCGCCCGGAGCGGGTTCGACATAGGTGCCGTCCAGCGCGTGGAGCAGAGAGGCCATCTCGTCGCTTGCGTCCAGTTTGGCGCCCAAAGCCTCGCGGTCAGGCGCAACGTCGCTGTCATCGAATTCATCAGCGGCGGCCATCATCGCATTCAGCATATCTTCGCGCGCTTGCCCTTGCGGGTTGCGACCAAAGACATGGAGGCCATGCGGGATGAGCGTTTCTTCCAGCTCATAGAGCTTGCGCGTCAAATCCTCAGGCGCATCGTATTCCAGATCGATCGCTTCGCATTGATCGGCGATCAGGCTCTCCAGATCAGCGCGCTCGGCCTTATCATCGCACGAACGCCAGCGTTCCAGGCTTGCCTTGAGGTCCGCCAGATCCTTGTACAGCCCAGCCTGAGCCAGAGGCGGCGTGAGATAGCTCACCAAGGTGGCTGCGCTGCGGCGTTTGGCCAGCATACCTTCGGAAGGGTTGTTCGCGGCGTAGAGGTAATAATTCGGCAGATCGCCGATAAGGCGCTCAGGCCAGCACTCGTTCGTCATGCCGGTCTGCTTGCCGGGCATGAATTCGAGCGCGCCGTGCGTGCCAAAATGCAGCACCGAGTGCGCGCCGAAATCCTCGCGGATGTAACGGTAAAAGGCGCTGAAAGCGTGCGTAGGGGCAAAGCCACCTTCGAACAGCAAGCGCATGGGATCGCCTTCATAGCCAAAGGAGGGTTGCACGCCGACAAAGACGTTGCCGAAATGCGCGCCCAGCACCTGGATGTGGCTGCCATCGCTTTGCGCTTTGCCCGGCGCTGGGCCCCAAGCGGCCTCGATCTCTTTGAGAAAGGTCTCGCGCGCGACATGCTCGTCGGCGGGCACTCTATGCGCGACGTTCGCTTCGGCGCCGAACTGCGCGGCGTTGCCTTCAAGCAGCGCGCTGCGCATCGCATCAAGGCTCTCGGGCACCTCGACGCTGTAGCCTTCGTCTTTGAGGCGTTGCAGCGTGGCGTAGAGAGACTCGTGCACCGCCATGAACGCCGCGGTCCCGGTCGCGCCCGCGTTGGGAGGGAAATTGAACAGCACAATCGCCAGCTTGCGATCCGCGCGCGTCGAACGGCGCAGTGCAATCAGCTTTCGAGCGCGCGCGGCCAGCGCTTCGGCACGCTCGGCGCAGCCCTGCATCACGCGCATGCCTTTGGTGTCGGGGCGCTGACATTGACGGTCGCACCCTTCGCACTGGCCGCCGCTCGATGCCGAGCGCCCGCCAAAAACGCTGGGCACGCTTGATCCGTCCAGTTCGGGCAGCGCGACCATCATCGTGGCTTCAAGCGGCAGCAATCCCTGTTCGCGACCGCGCCAATCCTCAAGCGACTGAAATTCGAGCGCGTGGGCGGCCAGGTAAGGCACATCCAGACCCGCCAGCACCGTGCGCGCGGCTTCGGAATCGTTGTAGGCAGGGCCGCCGACAAGGCTGAATCCGGTCAGATTGATGATCGCATCAACCGTTGGCCGTCCATGTTCATCGACAAAGAACTTTTCGCTCGCGGGCCGGGCATCAAGGCCGCTGGCGAACACCGGTACGACTTTGAGACCTTCGGCCTCGAAAGCGGCGATAGCGCCGTCGTAATGCGCCGCGTCGTTGCCCAAAAGGTACGAACGAAGCAGAACAAGCCCAACCGTTCCGTTGCGACCGGGGGCGTTTTTGCCGCGGTCTTCGGGAAGCAAGCGAAGGCTTGCTGAGAGCTTTTGCCGGGTGCGCGGATGATAGACGCCGGTTTCCGGGTATTCGCGCGGCGGGTCCGCCTTGACCAAACCCTTGCGCCCCGCGCGTTCCCCCGCCGCGTAGCGGTCGATCAGCGCGCGGATCATCGCAATCACGTTCTCGTCCGAACCCGAGAGCCAATATTGCAGCGTCAGGAAATAGGCGCGCACATCCTGCGCGGTGCCGGGGATGAAGCGCAGGATTTTGGGAAGGCGGCGCAGCATCTTCATTTGGCCCGCGCCTGAACTTGCGCCCTGTTTCTTCGACCCACGCAGTTTCTTGAGCAGCGCAAGCGGGCCCTTGGCGGGCGCGTCCATGCGGTAATTGCCCATCCGCGTCAGTTTTACGATTTCGCCCGCTGACATCAGGCAGACCATCGCGTCGCATTCCTCGCGGCGCGCTTCAAGGGCGGGCATGATCATGCGAACGTGGTCGTCCACGAACAGCATGGTCGCAATGACGATATCCGCGCCGGCAATTGCGGAGCGCGTGTCCTCCAGAGCCGCCTCGTCGCTGCCCCATTCCGAAGCGGCGTGCAGGCTGACCGAGATGTTTTCCATGCCCAGAAGCGCATCCGCCCGCTCAACCGCGCCTTGCAGGTGAGTGTCGAGCGTAACGATAGCTACGCTGACGGGCGCATCGTGGCCGAAGGGGCTGCTGGGCTCCTTCTTCGGGATGCCCGCCTTACCGTGCATAATGCGCCTTGGCGTCGTAAAGCGTTTCGCTGTCGATCTCGGATCGACCCTGTTCGGCGGCAAAAGCCTCGGTGTTGCGACGGGCCTTGCCGCGCACAAAGAACGGGATCTTCTTCAGTTCTTTGGTGGCCTCGTCGGTCCAGACGGTCTCGCCTTCGCTGGCGCCGGGTTCGGGAACAGGGACGTCGGCCTCTGGCGCGGCTTCGACGCCTGCCGCTGGCGCGACCGCCGCCTTGGGCGAGTGCGCTGCGTGGTGTGAGGCGCCAGCTTCATCAGAGAACTCAAAGTCCTCG
>CALCCG010000193.1 GCA_937899785.1 uncultured Erythrobacter sp.
GTCGCCGCCTTTGTCGATCCGCTGTTGGGGCACTTGTCCGATCGCACTTACACGCGTTGGGGGCGCCGGCTGCCATGGCTCTATGTCGCGCCCTTCCCATTGGCCGTTTTGTGGACGCTTTTGTGGTCCCCGCCCTTCACCGGCACGCCGGAATTCTGGGAAATCGTAGCGCTGGCTGTCGGCGTCCGCCTCACCCTGTCCGCGTGCGAAGTTCCATCGATCAGCATCGTGCCCGAAATCACTGACGATTACGTCGAGCGTACAACGCTTTTCCGCTTTCGTTTCCTATCGGGATGGCTGGGCGGGTTGTTGATGATGATCATGGCCTTTGGTGTCTTCCTACCCACGCCCGAAGCGCAATTGCAGCCCGAAGGTTACGCCGCCTATGGGATGTTTGGCGCCATCCTGATGGTGATATCGGTTGTGGGATCAGCGGCCGGGCAGCATCGCGTTATCGCCAAGCTTCCCGAGCAAAAGCCGCCGCCTTTTTCCATCACCGGGGCATTTGCTGAAATCATCGATGCGTTTCGCGAGAAAGCCTTTGTGATCTTCGCGTTGGGTGGGCTCGCCGCCTATGTCGGTCAAGGGATGACGTTCTCAATCACGCAATATGTGAACCTCTACATCTGGCAGTTCAACGACACCGCGTTCCGGCTTTACCCTTTGGTTTTGTTCGTCTCGGTCATCTTGATGTTCTTCATCGTCGGACCGCTACACGAACGCTTTGGCAAGCCCGCAAGCGCCGCGGTCGCCGCTTTGCTGAGCGCGGGGATCTATTTCTTGCCCTACGCGCTGTTTTTGCTGGGCGTGTGGCCCGAAACCGGATCGACGCTATCCACGGGACTGGTGCTGGGTATCCTGACTTAAGGCAACACAGCGGGCATCGTTGCGATTATCTCGGCCACGTCCATGGTCGCTGAAATCGTCGAAGCCTTTGAAGAGCGCACCGGCAAGCGCGCTGAGGGCACTTTCTATTCTGGCAACTGGTTGGTTCAGAAGTGCGCCACCGGGGGCGGCATCCTACTCACTGGACTGCTGATCTCGCTTGTTGGGTTGGAGCCCGGCACCCCGCAAGCCGAGGTCAGCGGCGACGTTGTACGTAATCTGGCAATCCTCTACATGGTCACTGCGGTGACGGTCGCGGGCTTTTCGGCCTTCTGGCTCTGGCGTTTTCCCATAACCCGCGAACAGCACGAAGCGCGCGTCGCAGCGCGCGAAGCGCGCGAGGGGCACCAGATACACGATGATCCCATAGACGACGCCCTCAACGCAGACCCTGATGCGCGTTCGCTTGCGCGCTGATCAATCGAGACCGCAAAATGAGTGGTTGGCGAGGGCGCACCGCTCTGTCATTTAGAGCCCGTATCGATTTGAAACGGACGAGAGAGGACTCCCCCCATGGATTTTGAACCCACAGAACGCCAAGCCTATTGGGCCGGCCGCGTGCGCGATTTCATCGAGAAAGAAGTGCGCCCCAACATGGATGTTTACAAGGCTCAGGACGCCGAGGGCGACCGTTGGAAAGTCATCCAGATCATCGAAGACAAGAAGAAGCTCGCCAAAGAAGCGGGCATCTGGAACCTCTTCATGCCGCCGCGCAACGACAGCCACCACCATGTCGACGAAACCTATGAGTTTGACGGCCCCGGCCTCACCAACCTCGAATACGCTTTGTGCGCCGAAGAAATGGGCCGCATCGGCTGGGCTTCGGAAGTTTTCAACTGCTCGGCGCCTGACACCGGCAATATGGAAGTGTTCTTCCGCTATGGGACGCGCGCCCAGAAAGACGAATGGCTGACCCCAATCATGAACGGCGAGATCCGCTCTGCCTTCCTCATGACCGAGCCCTACACCGCTTCCTCCGACGCGACGAACATCGAAACTCGGATTGAGCGCGATGGCGATGAATACGTCATCAACGGACGCAAGTGGTGGTCTTCGGGGCTGGGCGATCCGCGCTGCAAAATCGCGATTGTCATGGGCAAGAACGATTTCGAAGCCAAGCGTCACGCGCAGCAATCAATGGTCCTGATGCCGATCGACAGCCCCGGCGTGAACATCATCCGCCACCTGCCCGTCTTTGGCTATGACGACGCGCCGCACGGCCATATGGAAGTCGAAATGAAGGATGTCCGCATCCCGGCTTCGAACATGCTGCTGGGCGAAGGGCGCGGGTTCGAGATCGCGCAGGGCCGCCTTGGGCCGGGCCGTATCCACCACTGCATGCGCACGATTGGCGTTGCTGAAGAGGCGCTGGCCAAGATGTGCCGCCGCATTCAGGAGCGCGAAGCCTTCGGCAAGCCGATCTACAAGCACTCGGTCTGGGAAGAGCGCGTTGCGCGCGCCCGCATCGATATCGACATGACGCGTCTGCTTTGCCTAAAGGCGGCCGACATGATGGACAAGGTCGGCAATAAGGGCGCCAAGCAGGAAATCGCGATGATCAAGGTTCAGGCGCCCAACATGGCTCTGAAAATCATCGACGACGCGATCCAGGCCCATGGTGGCGGCGGTGTGTCGGAGGATTACGGCCTCGCCAGCGCCTACGCTCATCAGCGCACGCTGCGTCTGGCCGATGGCCCGGACGAAGTGCACGCCCGCTCGATCGCTCGCATGGAAATCTCCAAGCACCCGCCGAAAGAAGGCCCCACCGCCAACGCCCTGCGCGGCGGTGTCGGCTCGGCGGCCAATGATGGCGGCCTGAGCTCGGGCGATATTGGCGTAGCTCGCTGAGAAACCGAGGGTCGAACTTTGCGCCCTTTGATCGGTCTTTGAACCCGTCAAAGGGCGCCGTTCGGCTCAGCGGCGGACAGGCTGTCCTACACGCCTTCTTGGTCTTACAATCCGCGAAGTTTGGCAAAGGGACGCTTCGCTAGTGTTGGATTCTGGAAGGTTACACCAAAACACCCGCTTCTGGCCGGAAACCGGCGGAAATCCGGGCTGGACCGGGTCGGCTGAACTTTTGCAAAACCATGGGGTCTGTGTGCCAGCCCCACGCCCTGCGCATCAGCATCGGGGCGATACCAATCGGGAGAGGATGGCATGAGCGATATCGATTTCGACAAGGAAATGGTCGGCACCATTGAGGTGGAAGAGCGCGACAAGCTCGATCTCGACGCGCTGACCGCTTGGTTTGAGGCCCATGTCGAAGGCTTCGCTGGCCCGATCAGCTACACCAAATTCAAAGGCGGCCAGTCGAACCCGACCTATAAGATTGAAACTCCTTCAACCAACTATGTGTTGCGCCGCCAGCCTTTCGGCAAATTGCTGCCCAGCGCGCACGCGGTCGACCGCGAATACGCCGCGATGACGGGCCTGCACCCCACCGGCTTTCCCGTACCCAAAACCTATGGCCTGTGCGAAGACCCCGAGGTCCTGGGCTCCAAATTCTTCGTGATGAGCATGGCCGATGGGCGATCGCTGTGGAACGGCGCGCTGCCGGGTCTCGAACCCGGCGAACGACGCGCCCACTACAACGCGCTGATCGATACGATCGCGGATATGCACCTCAACGACCCGCAAGAAATTGGCCTCGGCGAGTACGGCAAGCCTACCGACTATTGCGCGCGCCAAATCTCGCGCTGGTCCAAGCAATACAAGCTCTCGGAAACCGAGCATATGCCGCAGATGGAGCGGCTGATCGAATGGCTGCCCGAGACGATCCCGGCGCAGCATGGCAGCAGCGTCGTCCATGGCGATTACCGCTTGGACAACGTGATCTTTCACAAGACGCAAGCCCGCATCATTGCGGTGCTCGACTGGGAGCTGTCGACACTGGGCGATCCGATTGCGGACTTTAGCTATCTGATGCTCAACTGGTTCCAACCCGCCGATGGGCGCGCGTGTTTGTTGGGCCGCGATCTGCCGGCTTTGGGCTTCCCGACGGTTGAAGAAGCGGTTGAACGCTACGTCGAGCGCACCGGCTATCCAGTGCCGCCGATGGATTGGTATTTCGCCTACAACCTCTTCCGCCTGGCCGGCATCATGCAGGGCATCAAGAAGCGTGTGATTGATGGCACAGCCTCCTCGGCTCATGCCAAGCAGATGAGCGACCGCGTCGCCCCGCTGGTGGATCGGTCTTATCACTTCGCGCTCGCCGCCGGCATGCCCGAGTGAGCCAAGGTCTGAAACCCGAAGCCCCTTGAAGGCTCAGGTTTCGCTCAGAAGCTTGCGTTAAAGCTAATCAAGCCGCCAACATCCTCCGGAGCGTTGGCAATATGGCCAGGCTCGCTCCGGTGGAACACGCTGGCGCGCGCGTAACCGAACAGGATCGGCGCGGCCCAGGCGATTTCCGTCATAATTTCGCGGCCCTCGGGCGAGAGGTTAAGGCTCTGGCGCCCAAGGATTGGCGTCTCTGTGGCGTAGTCATAAGCGATAGGCAGGTCGAAGGCGAGGCTTCCCCCGGTTACCCGCAGGGGCTGGCTGATACGAACGCCAAGTGTTGCGCCAAGACTGGTGAATTGCGCACGCGAGACATCAATGGACCAAGCGTCGCTCGTCAGTTGCGAACCGTCGGCAATCTGGTCCGAACCACGCGGACGGGTGAGACCGTATCGCAGCGCGCCACCGACGCGCCAGGCTCCAAACCGGCGCCCCACTTCGCCGTCCAGAAACAGAGTTTCGGCCCCACGAAAGCCCAGGGAGGGGTTGAAGTGGCCACCGAGCAAGGTCTCTTCCTCGGTGAGCCAACTGAGAGAGACGCGGGATTCGAAGCCGCCAAAGGCGCGATCCGCCGCGACGCCGAAAGTCGCCGTCGGGCGTTGCTCGCGCTCGGGCAAGGTGGCACCGCCGATCCGGCGATTGCCGGCAAGCCATGCCTGCCCACGCTCTGCCGATAGGGTAATGCCCCACCCACCAAGCTGTTGACGCACCGCCAGAGCCGCCTCGCTGCTGTTGGTAAAGCCTGAATCTCGACCCGCGCTTGGCGCGATCGCAAAAGCTCCTGCTGGTGCCCCTTGCATAACGCCCACGAGGCCCTGAGCCCCTTGCGAGAGCGCGAAGCCAAACTGGGTGTCCTTGGCGAGATCCGCGGTGACCCGCGCCGCCATAACTGGCGCCTGGCGCGCGCCTTCGGACACCAATTGCAAAGCGCTGGACCAGTTCAAGCCAGCGGCCAACTCGCCTTCGCCCACGGTGACCGATGCGGAAAAGCCAGGGCGCGAGGCTGAACGTGTAATCGTCCCGCGCTCAATCGCGCTCCGCAGACGCGGAACTTGGCCCGCGTTTTGCGTCGCCTCCGGTCCCAGGATAACATCAAACGCCCGATCATACCGATCGAGCACAACGGTCGAAAGCTGCGCCGTCTTGAGTGCATCACCCATCGCCGCGGATCCCAGTGCGAAATCACTCGCCAGGCTCAAAGCGTTGTTTGTTCCAGCCAGCGAGGTTGATCCCAAGGGCTGGAAAGCCGCGGAGATATTCAGAACGCCAGCCCCGTACACCGCGTCAGCTCCGACAGCCCCCGCATCGGTGGCGCTTTCAAGCAAAATGTCGACGATTTCCGTCGCGGTGAGGTTGGGGAAGGCTTCTGCAAGGAGCGCGACCGCTCCAGCGACCTGCGGGGTTGCAAAGCTAGTCCCGGAAAACAGCGTTACAAACTGCTGGCCGCCTACCGTTTCGACAAAAACTTCACCATCATCGTAGACGCAGCAAATCCTCTCACCTCGCGCGGTGAGATAGGAGTCTGAAAAGGCCCCTGCGCGATTGCTGAAATCGGAAAATTCCCCGTCGTCGTCGACTGATCCAACGATGATCACATTGCCATTGCCCGCGTTAACAGCGTCGACGGCGAACGGATCGGGCTGGTCAGGCGGGATGTTGGGGTCAGAGCCGTCGCCGCCGTTCCCAGCGGCGATGACCACCACGACGCCAGCGTCCGCCGCGCGCGTCAACGCGGCTTGCAAGCCGGGCGAGGCACCCCCGCCGCCCAGGCTAAGATTGATAACTGTCGCACCCGACGCGATGGCGAGGTCGATTCCGTTGGCGATATCGTTGTCCGAAAACAGGCAGCCCAATGACGCATCCTGCGGCGAGTCAGCCCCGCAAGTGCCCGGCAAGTCAGCGCGAATGGCTAGGACGTCTGCCTCAAAAGCGTTGCCCACTACTCCCGAATCGTTTCGTGCAGCCGCCGCTACCAGCGCGACATTGGTGCCGTGGTCGTTCTCCGGATCGATCCCGCGATTGCCTGCAACGTCGGCCGAATCGGGATGGATCCTTCCGGCAAACTCTGGACTGTCGCTGTCGATACCGGAATCGATGATGGCGATCGTCTCTCCCGCCCCGGTGAAGCCCTGTTCCCAGACAGGCTGCGCACCGTGGAACTCAGGCCCATCCGAGCGGCGAAACTCGGCCGTATCAAAATTGGTCGACGGAGGCGGGGGTGGGGGTGGAGGAGGAGGCGGCGGCGGGGGTGGGGGTGGGGGTGGGGGTGGAGGCGGTGTTGAATCGATGGGCGGAACGCCGCCACCTCCGCCGCCACATGCGCTCAAAGCCGCGCAGGCGACGGCAGCCAGCACAGGCGTCCAAACGATCGGAGCGGCGGGGTCATAAGACGGCGCCCTGGCAAAGGGCGCATCGGCGTCACCGCCAAGGGGGCTCTTGGACATAAGCTGAATCCTCTTTTTCCCCCTAAGGCTTTCAGCGTAAACGCGCGATGAAGGCGATGACAAGCGATTCCAGATCGGCAATTGCATCCAATTCGGCGGCGTTGCCGATATGCCAAGCGTCGTGCGTGTCTTCGTCTGCCCGATCCCGCTTGCTCCGTCGTATGCACAGCGCTAGCAGCGCTTCACAGCCTTCTCAGTCCCTTTCAGACCCTTTCAGACCCTTTCAGACCCTTTCAGCCGGGTTTATCGCGCGGAGTTTACATGACCGAAAGCCTTATCACCGAAATCGAGAGCGCTTGGGAGAAGCGGACAGAAATTGCGCCGGGCAGCGACGTGCGCCACGCCGTACATGACGCGCTGAACCTTCTCGACAGTGGTGAGGCGCGGGTTGCGGAACCGAGCGGAGCAGGCGGCTGGCGGGTGAACCAATGGCTCAAGAAAGCCGTGCTTTTATCGTTCCGTCTGGCTGACAACCAAGTGATGGACGGCGCATCTGGAGGGGATCCAGCCTTCGACAAAGTGCCGCTCAAGTTCGCCGGTTGGGGCGACAACCGCTTCCGTGACGCCGGCTTTCGCGTCGTGCCAGGCGCTGTGGTCCGTCGCGGCAGCTTTATCGGCAAGGGCGCGGTAGTCATGCCAAGTTTCGTCAATATCGGTGCTTTTGTCGGCGAGGGCACCATGGTCGATACATGGGCGACCGTTGGTTCGTGCGCGCAAATCGGCGCAGGTGTCCATATTTCTGGCGGGGCGGGCATCGGCGGGGTGCTCGAGCCGCTGCAAGCGGAGCCAGTCATCATAGGTGATGGCGCTTTCATCGGCGCGCGCAGCGAGGTCGCCGAAGGCGTGCGCGTGGGCGAAGGCGCCGTGCTTTCAATGGGTGTCTATCTCGGCGCCTCGACCAAGATCATCGATCGCGCCACGGGCGAGATACATATGGGCGAAGTCCCACCCTACGCGGTCGTTGTGCCTGGGACGATTCCTGGCAAGCCTTTGCCAGACGGATCGCCGGGGCCGTCGCTGTACTGCGCCGTAATCGTGAAGACAGTCGACGCACAGACACGCTCAAAAACAGGTATCAACGAACTTTTGCGCGACTAACAAGGTTTTCTTCGGTAGGTTCCCTTACGGAAGCCAAGGGAGCCGATTGGGAGACCGCCATGAGTGACCAAGACGAAGCAATCCGTATCGAAGACGACGACGCACGCGCGGCGCACACACCGGGTGTTGTTCGCCGGGTTTTGGGCTTCAGCCTGCTCTTCGCTATCCTTGCGATGAGCGCGGCCTGGATAATCCCGGCGCTGTGGGGATGACGCGATCGAAACGCTCAGCTGTGTAATGGGTGTGCGTCAATAAGAGAGGGAACGGCCCCCTCGGACGCGCGCAGACTGAACTCGTCGCATCACTCTTCCTGCGCCAAGCGAGTTTCGATCGGCCGCACACCGCGCTGGCTGGCGGCGAACGCCTCAGCCTCGCGCAACACGCGTATAGCGTTGCGGCTTGCGATCATTTCGAGTTCAGCCTGCGAGTAGCCGCGCCGCGCCAGTTCCGCGAACAGCGCTGGATATCCGCTAACGTCCTCAAACCCCACTGGGCCGGTCGGCATACCGTCGAAATCCGCCCCGATCCCAATCGCCTCGACCCCGGCCATATCGCGGATATAATCGATGTGATCGGCCATGTCGGTCACCAAGGTGGCTGGCTCGGGATTGGCTGTGTCCCATACCTCCATAGCCGCCTGCACGATATCGGGTCGCCCCTGATTCAGCGCTTCGAGCCGCGCGTTCTCCGCCTGCCGACGAGAGTGCCACTGGCGGCGCTCTTCGTTCAGGAAGCCCGGCAAAGCGACCACCATCACTATCCCGCCATTCGCTGGCAGAAGTTGGAGGACGCTGTCCGGGACATTGCGCGCGTGACCGGTTACGGCCTTGGCCCCGGAATGGCTGAAGATCACCGGTGCGCGAGCAACCTCAAGCGCATCGATCATGGTCTTTTCGCTCACATGGCTGAGATCGACAAGCATACCCAACCGGTTCATTTCGCGCACCACATCCTTGCCAAAATCGGTAAGGCCGTTGTGCTCGGGCTCGTCCGTGGCGCTATCGGCCCAAGGCGTGTTGCGCGAATGGGTAAGCGTCATATAGCGCGCGCCGAGTGTGTACATCTGCCGCAAGACGCCCAGATTCGACCCGATCGAATGCCCTCCTTCCATACCAAGCAGCCCGGCGATCTTGCCTTCGACCATCGCGCTCTCGACCTCGTCAGCGGTCTCCGCATAGGCCATATCGTCCGCAAAGCGATCGATCAGCCGTTTGGTGACATCGATTTGCTCTATGGTCATCTGCACCGCCTGAGGCTCGGGCAAGCTCGCAGGAACGTAAACAGACCAATATTGCGCGCCCACGCGCCCCTTCTTCAAGCGTTTGATATCTGTATGCATTGCCCGCCCGAAAGGATCGGACTTTGCGCTTACAAGCGTGTCGTTGAAGTCAAATCGGTTGATCTGGTTTTCAAGCCTTATGCGAAGCTGGAGCGGAGTGTCGTTGTGCCCGTCAAACACCGGCGCAGCCTCAAGCGCGGCCAAAGCGATTTCCATGGCCGGATCGGGTGCGGGGCCCTCAAGGTCAATTTGCTCGGAAAATGACGGTTCGTTCGCGTCTTGGGCGGCAAGGCTTCCAGTGCCGACCAGCGCCAGCAAAGCGCCCGACATACAAAGCGAAACACGGTGTTGCATGATCCCTCAAGGTCCCGATACAGCTCGCCGTCACGGAGGGTGACAGCATGGGTGAAAGCAATACCGCAGAGGGTTTGATCGAGCAATTGCACTTGGCGCCGCACCCTGAAGGCGGCTGGTATTGCGAGACCTGGCGCGGGCCTGATCGCGCCGACGGACGCGCTGGCGGCACGGCTATCATATTCTTGCTAAAGTCTGGCGAGCGCTCGCATTGGCACACGGTCGATGCTGAGGAGATGTGGCTCTGGCAGGCGGGTGACCCGCTTGTCTTGCAAATCGCCGAAAGCGACGAGGGGCCCGTTGAAATGATCACGCTTGGCCGTGACGTTGGCTCGGGTGAAGCTCTGCAAGGTCTTGTTCCGACAGGCGCTTGGCAAGCCGCGGTGCCCAGAGCGGGAATCCATGGCTACAGCCTGGTCTCTTGCGTCGTTGTGCCAGGCTTCAATTTCGCCGGCTTTACGCTTGCACCGCCCCACTGGGAGCCTGGTAAGCAACCTTAGTAAGGACACCGCGCGCCTTCGGCTCGCCGCCGCTTAAGCCTTTGCGGGATACCTGCATCTGGTGCCCCCGACCCTCTCTTGACGATCATGCCAGGATCGGGGCCACGGCCTGAGCGAGTTGTTTTCTCTACTGGGATTGCGGAAATGGCCGGAGCGCTTGGCCTTATTGAGCCATTATCAAGACTGCTCCGCCAGACAACGCAAAGCGGTCAATCAGCAAGTCGTTACTGTGGCGGGATAAGGCCATTTGCCCAAGAGCAAGCGCAGCCGTTCTGGCTGAGCGGAAGGCCAAGGGGATGTCGATTTACAAATCGCACATCAATCCACCGACGCGCTTCAAGGATCAGCCAACATCCGATCTCGCTGAAACGAGAAAGAGGACGATCAGCGGCGCGGCCCAAATCGGATCGCACGCCGCCGATCGGTTCTTGTAATGACGGGCTTACGCCTTGGTCAGGTGCTTTGATATCTGACCAGTCATTTTCATCATGTTGATTTCATCGTTGCCGATGACAGCGCCCAGCTTCGCGTCAGGCACGATCGTGCGCTTGTCGCTTTCCTTCTGGAGGCCGTTGGCCTTGATGTAAGCCCAGACTTTCGAAGTCACTTCGGTGCGCGGCATGGGGCCTGAGCCCACAACCGCTTCGAGTTCAGCCGAAAGCTTCACCGGTGTTTGAAGTGCGTTTGCCATAGTGTTTTCTCCCTTATGGTTATGGCGGATTATTCCATGTCTTCGTCGTCGAAATCGAAGTCCTCATCCTCATCAGGCGTGCCGGTGAACGGTGCGTAGAGCACTGCGCAGGCGGTCACAAAGCCCTTAATCGAGGCGATGAGTTCCTCGCGCGTTGCCCCTGGCATAAGCGTCAGCGGCAATTCGGTTGCGAAGATCTGGAAGACGTAATGACGGGTTTCCCCCTCAGGCGGATCGGGCAAGAGCCATTCCGAATTGCCCAATGCGTTCTTTCCACTGCGCGGGGGCACTTCCCCTTCCAGCAGCTTGCCGCGTTGACCGGCCAGGCCCCAGACGAGCCATTGCGCACGCGGAGCCGAAGACGCATCGGTGGCGTCCTCGACAATGACGATCAGTTCCTGGCTTCCGGCGGGCGGCGCGCTCCATTCGAGCGGCGGCGCGACCGCGTCTTCCTCTTGCGCACTGAAGCACGGATCAAGCTCTTCACCCGATTCAAAAGCCGGGCTTGTAAGCGCGAAGCCACCGCGCGCAAAGCTGCGTTTGTCGCCCAGACCTGCGATGGCAAGGCCAGCGTGGCGCGCGGATGGAGGCAAGGCGCCGGTAAGCCAATCGGGAAAATCAGTCATGGTGTGAGTCTTTCCATTGGGCCCAAATCTAGTGAGATCGCGGCGGAGAGACGAGGCAGTGCGCAGGGATTTGCCCCGTTTTCCTGAGGAAAAAGCGCAAAATTGGAGCTCAAATCGCCTTTTTCCTCCAAAAATGAACGCATTACTCGCCAGATGCGTATTGATTTCACAGCCGATTGCATCGTCAGCCGATTTGTTGCAGGTCTTGGATCGCAGCTTTTATTCGGAGTTTCCCTACAGATGTCGTTTGGTCGCACCGCCCTTTCTGCAACACTTGTTCTGGCACTGGCCGCCTGTGGAGGAGGCGATTCCAACCCGCCGCCAACCACCGTTGTAGCGCCCACCCCAACGCCGACCCCGCCACCCAGTGGTATCACGCAGCAGTTGGAATTTGCCGAGGCCGTTCTGGATGAGTGGTATCTCTTCCCCGATTTGCTCGACAACGGCGTGCAAACTTCCAGCTTCAACGATGTTCAGGCCTATCTCGATGCGCGCGTCGCGCCCGCCCGAGCAAAAGAAAATAGACGCGGCTACCGCTATGCAGC
>CALCCG010000194.1 GCA_937899785.1 uncultured Erythrobacter sp.
TCGCGCGCGGCGGCGTCGGGCAGGCACAGGATCGCCACATCGGCTTCGTGAAGCGCTTCTCGGCGTGCGGATTCATCTTTGCGTTCAGCGTCGTCCAGCACGATGAGATCAAACTCATCGCGCGGCGTCAAACGCTCGTGGATTTCCAGACCGGTCGTGCCGGCGGCGCCATCGATGAACACACGCATTGTCATGGAAAGGGCGCTTAGGCCCCTTGCGGCTTGCAATCAATCGGCGAGGTGATCCGCCTTCATATAGCCGCTCGGGCCCTCAGGGCCCAGACACCCCCAGATCCATTTACCCGCAACGTCGAGCACTTCCACGATGGTGCCCGCCTCGAAGCGAGCCACCACAGGGCTATCGTCGCGGGTGTTCTCCATAACGCTGGCGCCACTAGGGCCCACGACGCGGTTTTCCGGGATAACGTAGTGCGCGGCCAGGTGCGTGCCAGCAAGCGCAATATGCGCCAGATCGCCGCGCAGCGGAAGCGTGCCGGGCGCGGGCTTGGCGACCGGGCCTTTCAGCCCGATATCGCCGCCGGGCACTGAGTATCGAGATGCATCGCTGGCCGCGCTGCTCATGCAGGTTCTATCCTTCGTTCGCGCCCTGAAGGCCCACGCCTTGCGGGCGCGCTTAGCGGTATGGACGCCGCGCGGCAAGCTTACCCCGGTCCGAGTTATCAGTTGGTGTAGCGGTCCTTGAGCATACGCCACATGGCGCGCAGGCCATAGGCGGTCCCGCCTTTGGCGCGGCCGGGCTTGGGGAAGGGGCGCCACGCAAAGGTGTCAAAATGCACCCAGTCCACCCCCTCCTCGACAAACCGGTCGAGAAAGAGCCCAGCGACGCTGGCCCCGGCATAGGGATTGGAGGGTGCGTTGGTCATGTCGGCGATGTCAGAGGCCAGATATTCGCGATAGGCTTCGGGCAAGGGCAGGCGCCAGACCTCGTCCTCAACTTCGCGGCCCAGCTTGGCCAGCGCATCCGCCGTGTCGTCCCGGCGCGCCATCATCGCGGCGTAATCGGGCCCAAGCGCGACCCGCGCTGCGCCGGTTAGCGTGGCAAAATCGACAACCAGTTCGGGTTTTTCCTCGCAGGCGCGTGTGAGCGCGTCGCCCAGGAGCAGGCGCCCTTCGGCGTCGGTGTTGTGGATCTCAACGCTAATCCCCTTGCGGCTGGTCAGCACATCGCCCGGACGGAAGGCGGATCCCGCGATGGCGTTCTCGACCGCCGGCACCAGCAGATGCAGCCGCACGTTCAGATCGGCGCCCATGATAAGGCCAGCCAGCGCGATCGCGTGCGCCGCGCCGCCCATATCCTTTTTCATCAGCCGCATGCCCGCCGAAGGTTTGATATCCAGCCCGCCGGAATCAAAGCACACGCCCTTGCCAACGATTGCAATAACGGGCGTGTCCTTCTTGGCTGCCGAGCCCTGCCAGGTGAGGTGCATGATCCGCGGGGCGTGGTGGCGCGCAGCGGCCCGGCCAACCGCGTAGACCATGGGATAGCCTGTCTCCAGCGCATCGCCTTTGGTCACCTCAAGCTTGGCGCCATGCGTTTTGGCAAGAGCAGCGAACTCGGCCTCAAGTGCGGCGGGCCCCATGTCTTCCGCCGGCGTGTTGACGAGGTCGCGCACTTTCATCTCGGCGAGCGCTTCGGCCACCGCCTGGTCGACTCGTCCGACCTGTTTGGTCACCAGCACGCGCGGCCCGGTGGCGTTCTCATCCTCTTTGTAGCGGGTGAAGCGGTATTGCGCCGTGAGCCAGCCGAACAGAGCCGCGCCCGGCTCGGCATCGTTCAGGCGATAGGTCCCCTCAGGCAGTTTCTCCGCCAGCGCGGCGAGGCAATAGCTGGTGAGCGCTGCGGGGTTGGCCACCCCGCCCAGCACGAACACGTCATCGCCGTCGGGCACGATCCCGACCTGGCCCGCTGCACCTTCGAATTTCTGCGCGGCCAGGCTCGCTCGTTGCCCTGCGGTCAGCGTCTTAAGGCGCTCGTCCAGCGCGGCTTTGGCGACAAGATGAATGTCGGTCGCGCTCTGCCCGCGGTCCGCCTGGATCAGATCGGAAATCTCAGTCATGGCGCGTGCATAATCAAGTCGATAGTATTGTCACGTCTCAAATAAAGCTCAGGGGAGGGCGATTGCGATGCAGAAACCGATGGCCGTGGCCGCGCTTTTGGCGCTGATTGCGTGTTCCTCGCCTGAGGAGATGAGCGATGGGGTTGGCGTTGCGCAGGCCCGCGCGGCGAGCGTCACGGGCGAAACCGCGCGCGAGACACTCGACCGGCGGACCGCTCCCGAAGCGGAGCCGATGACGTTTCGGGACGATCAGAAGAACGGCGCCGCCGCGCGCGATTTCGCCTATTCCTGGCCGCGCGAAGCGTCCGCGATACCGGGTCTTGCGGCAAGGCTGCGCGAACGGCGCGACGCGGATCTGGCTGCACAGAAGAGCGAGTGGGAGCAATCCATCGCTGAATTCGCCACCGAAAAGGATGAGATGATGTGCGTCACCTGCGTCAATCGCTCGTACGCCATGAGTTGGAGCGTGGTCGCCGATACACCGCGCTTTCTTGAGCTTGTCGGCGAGCGCTTCACCTACACCGGAGGCGCGCACGGCAATTCGGTTTACGATGCGATTTTGTGGGATCGAGAAGCGGGGGAGGACGCGCCATCGGCCATGCGCCCGGTGGACCTCTTCGTTGATGAAGTGGCGCTCGAAAACACCGCCTATGGAGACTATTGCGCCGCGCTCAACCGCGCGCGCAGCGAGCGGCGCGGCCTCGATCCGGATGCGATTGACCCACTGACCGATTGCCCCAGCGTCAGCGAGCTGATTGTGACTCTCACGGCAAGCGATGGCGAGAGGTTTGATGGCGTATCGTTCCTGGCTGCGCCGTATGTCGCCGGCTCCTTTGCCGAAGGGCCCTACCAATTTGCGATCCCGGTCAGCTCGGCAATTCTCGAAGCGGTCAAACCAGAATATCGCGAGGCTTTTGCGCTAGAGGCTGGCCGCAGCGGCTAACGCTCGCAATTTTGCGAGCCGTTCGCTATATGGCGGGCATGACCGAATATCAGCTCATCGAAGGCTCCGAGACCGTCTATCGCGACGGCACGATCAAGCTCCACACCGAGGAAGGCTTTGAGGGGATGCGCGCCGCCGGGCGCCTCGCCGCGACCATCCTTGATGAGGTCGCCGATCTGGTGAAACCAGGCGTCACCACCGAAAGCCTCGACACCGCGATCCGCGAGATGATGCTGGACGCGGGCGCTGTGCCCGCGACGCTTGGCTATCGCGGCTACACGCATTCCTCGTGTATCTCGCTTAATCATGTGATTTGCCACGGTATTCCGGGTCCCAAGGCGCTCAAGGACGGGGATATCCTCAACATTGACGTGACCCCGCTGCTCGATGGCTGGCACGGCGACACCAGCCGGATGTACTTTGCCGGCGAACCTTCGATCAAAGCGAAGCGGCTGGTCGATGTGACCTATGAGTGCCTTATGCTCGGCGTTGCGGCGGCGGGCAGGCCGGGCGCGCGGCTGGGCGATATTGGCGCGGCGATCGAAGAGCACGCCAAGCAATATCGCTACGGCGTGGTGCGCGAGTTTTGCGGCCATGGCCTGGGCCGCCTGTTCCACGACGCGCCCGAAGTGGTCCACGCCGCCAAAGCGGGCACGGGGCCCGAACTCAAGCCCGGCATGTTCTTCACGATCGAGCCGATGATCAATCTCGGCAAACCCTGGGCCAAGGTGCTGGGCGACGGCTGGACCGCGGTAACGCGCGACAAGAGCCTTTCCGCGCAGTTTGAACACAGCCTTGCGATTACCGATGACGGGGTGGAGATTTTTACCAAGAGCCCGATGGGACGCGATAAACCGCCTTATTGAGGCGCGGCCTTACAGAAACCAAATCGCGAGGATTGCCACCATCGCGAGTACCACTGCAATCGAGAAGGCCAGCATCCCCGCCACTGCGTGGCTGATCCGGCCAATCGCCGCCCATTCATAGCCGAGCGCGATCAGGATCGTCAGCGGCGGTTGGAGGCCAATCGAGACGGGAGAGGGCAGACCCAGAACATCCGTGACCCGTGCGTAGACGGGGGTCATGAAGGCCAGCGTGCCGATCAGCATAGCCATCCGGTGCGCGTGCATATTGTGTCGGCGTGCAAGGACGATCGCCGCAAGGTAGAGTGGGATGAAGGTCACAAAGGCGGCGATGTTTACAATCGTCACCTCAGTGCGACCGATCTCCTGACCCAGATTGACCGAGATGATCATGCCCGAGACTGTGATCGCCGCGACCAATCCCAAGGACACGGTTCCAAACCGTCGGTGCAGGTTCATCCTTCCCGCGCTCGCCAAATAGGCTTGGCTTGCGAGCATGCTCATCCAGGCGAGCATCGCCCCAGCGTGGAACACAACCAGGGGCGTGTAACGCGCGGCGCGCTCGGGATGGACGACGACTTTGAGCGCAAAGGCGATAACGGTGAAGACAACCAAGCCAACGGCGATATGGCCCAACAGGCGGTTGGCTTGCTTCGCGCTCATGGGCGCGGGGCGGCTTGTGTCGAAAGCGTAGGCGTAAAGCCCGGACGGGATCCCAATCATACCGGTTTAACGCACGGCGCGGATTGCGGCTCCCGCGGCGAAGGGAGTCAACGCCACTAGGCCAAGACTGATCGCGGCAACAAAGCCCACGCTCGCCGCGTCTGCGCGCGCCAGCGCGCCCGCACCAAAGATCAGGATCGGCAAAGCGAGCGGGATAAGCAGCAGTCCGGATAACGCCGCTCCGGCGCGGAGGCTGGCGGTCAGCGCGGCGATGATGAGGCCAATGGCGGCCAGACCTGGTGTCCCGGCGAGCAGCCCGACCAGCACCAGATACAAGGTCGGACCATCCAGTTGCAACAGCGCCCCGGCGGGCAGGCTCGCAAGGATCAGCGGTGGGCCAAAGCTCAGCCAATGCGCGAGCAGGCGCACCGCCATCATGGCTTCTTCGCTCACACCGCGCAGGCGCAGCTGATCAAAGTGGCCCAGCTCAATATCGCGCCCCACCAGCCGGTCGAGCGGGAGGATCGCCGCCAGCAAGGCCGCGATCCACACAACCGCGCCACCGGTGCGCGCCAGGGTGTTCGCGTCCGGCCCCACGGCAAAGGGATAGAGCATCGCAACCGCGAGAAAGAAAATCACCGGCAGCGCTGCGCCCGCGCCGCCCCCCGCAAAAGGGAAAGATTGCGCCAGATCGCGCCGCAACATCCGCGCAATCACGCCGCGTCCTCCAGCGGTGCGGCGAAATCTTCGAGCGCGAGAGTGTGCAGGCCGGGTACTTCGAGCCTTTGATGCGAGGCGATGAGAGCGCAGCCTTGATTGTCGAGATGCTCGACAATCAAGTCTCTCACCAGCTCCTGCGAGGCCGTATCGAGCCCTGACAATGGCTCATCGAGCAACCATACGAGCGCCCCTTGCCCGACTAGCCGTGCGAGCGCGGCGCGCTTCTTTTGCCCGGTCGAAAGATACCGCACTGGCACATCGACGAGCGCGCCCAGTTTCAGCCGGTCGAGCACCGCGTCGCACTGCGCCGCGCCGTCGATCGCAAACCAGAAATCGAGCGCTGCGCCCAGGCGGCTTTCAGGATCAAGGCCGGTTCGCTCATCCAGCAGCCCGACCGCGCCCGTGCACCGCGCCGCGCCGACAAAGGGCACAGCCAACCCGGCGAGCGTGCGGATCAGCGTCGTCTTACCGGCGCCATTGGCGCCGGTCACGTGGCACGCCTCACCCGGACCCAGCGCCAGCGACAGGTTTCGAAACAGCAAGCGCCCCCCACGCTGGCACGCGAGCCGCTCGGCTGTAATCGTAGGCGTGTCAGAACCTTGCATCTTGCGGAGCGTTAGGGAAAAGCCAGTGCCTTCACAACTCAACCG
>CALCCG010000195.1 GCA_937899785.1 uncultured Erythrobacter sp.
CCACGCGTAATCCTCCCAGGCAAAGGTGCCGCGATAGGCTTGGGTTGCTGGCCCGGTCATTCGGATCGTGCCCCCGGGGCTCCAGGCAATTTCCAAATCGCCGCCAGGCAGGGTCACGCGCACCGGGCTTTGCACAAGGCCGCGCGAAATCGCGGCCACCGCGGTTGCGCACGCCCCGGTGCCGCACGCGCGGGTCAGGCCTGCGCCGCGCTCCCACACGCGCAGCTTCAGATGGTTGCTTCCCGCAAGGCTCGCTACGTTGACGTTGATCGCCTGGGGGAACAGCGGATCGGTCTCAACAATCGGCCCAAGCCGTGCCAGATCAACCGCATCAGTATCCTCCACAAAGAACACGGCGTGCGGATTGCCGACATTGATCGCAAAGGGGTTCTCAAGGTTTTCCCAGCCCACCGGCAAGGCGCTGGCGTCCATGGCGTAGGCGAGGGGGATCGAATCCCAATCAAAGCGCGGGGATCCCATATCAACACGTGCGCCGCCACCGCTTGGTTCAAGCCCGATCACACCTCCGGCGGTCTCGACGCTTGCCGCTTCGCCATGCAGCAGCGCGACGGCGCGGCTTGCGTTGCCGCACGATTCCACCTCACCGCCATTGGAATTGAAAATGCGCATTCGGAAGTCGGCCGTTTCGCTGGGCTCCAGCACAATCACCTGATCGCACCCGATGCCTTCGCGCCGATCCGCGAGCGCCTTCGCAATATCGGGCGTCATCGCCGGCAAGCGTTTCTCGCGCGCGTCGAGCACGACAAAATCGTTGCCCAGACCGTGCATCTTGATGAAGGAAACCCGCATAGTCAGGGCGCATCTATGCACCCGCGATGCGTCCGTAAAGAGAGCTGGCGGTTATGCGCCGCCAGACGCCTAGCCGCGCGCGCGGCGCAGGAATGTGTGGGGGTCGCGGCGTTTGGCCTGCTCAGCGCTGTCCTGGCCCGCCTGGTCGATGCGCGTTTCGGGCTTAGGATTGACGACCAGCAGCCCACGCTCTTCCAAACGCTCGCGGACTTTGTCGGCTGGCTCGGGGCGTCCATAGAGGTAACCTTGGCCTTTCAGGCCACCCATCTTCTTGAGCGCGCCGAGGATTTCCTCATCTTCAATACCTTCGGCTGTGATCGGCATGTCGAGCCCGCGGCCCAGCGATACGATTGCGTCGACAATGCGTGATCCGCCTTCGGAAGACGACAACTCGCTGATGAAACTGCGGTCGATCTTGAGCCGGTCAAACGGCAAAGAGCGCAGCTGCTCGAGACTGGAATAGCCGGTGCCGAAGTCGTCAAGGCTTACCCGCACGCCCTGATTGCGCAGCGACGTGATCATTGAGCGGACGAGCGAGATGTTCTCATGCAGACAGCTTTCGGTGATCTCGATTTCCAGCCTTTTCGCTGGGAATTGGCTTTGCACCAACCGCTTCAAAAGCTTTTGGGCAAACCACGGATCGCGCATCTGTACGGGTGAGATGTTGATCGACAGCGTGATCTTTTCATCCCATTCGAGCGCGTCCGCAAACGCGCTCATCATGAGCTGCTCGGACATATCGCCGATCACGCCGATCTCTTCGGCGATGGGAATAAAGAGTTCGGGGCTAACCAGGCCCAATTTGGGCGACTGCCAGCGCGCGAGCATTTCAAAGCCGACGATTTCGCCGGTTTCGATGTCGATCTGCTGTTCGTAAAACGGCACAAACTCGCCGCTATCAAGCCCGCGGCGGATGCCGGTTTCCAGTTCGTTGCGGAACCGCAATTCGCTTTCCATGCTCGGTTCGAACCAGAAGAACCGGTTCTTGCCCTGCTTTTTGGCATGGTACATGGCGATATCGGCGAGCTGCATCAAAGCGGCGGCGTCTTTGGGTGTCGATTGCGCTCCGGCCGCGTCGTGATCGTTCGACATACCGATCGAAAGCGTAACCTTGAAGGTGCGCCCCTCGCTTTCAATGGGTTGCGCCATCTTTTCATAAAGCCGGATCACAAGGTCTTCGACCCGCTCAGGTTTGGCGGGGTCAAACGCGACCGCAAAAGCAAACTCGTCGCCACCCAGACGGGCAAAACACGTGTCGACAAGCAGCGTGTCGCGGATGCGGTTGGCAAGCTCGATCAGCACCGCGTCTCCGGCAAGGTGCCCATGCATATCATTGACTTGTTTGAAGTTATCAACGTCAATCATGACATAGGCGACCGCCTCGCCTCGCTCCGAGGCCTCGCTCTTCAGCGCGTTCGTAGCTTGCGCCATCGCGCGCCGGTTAAGACAGCCGGTGAGCGGATCGGTGGCGGACAGCTCACGCGCGACGCGCTCGGCGGCTTCGCGGTTGGCAATTTCGTCGCGCAGCTGCCGATAGCGCCGCCAGCCAAAGATCACGAGCGCGATGTTCAAGAGCAGAGCGTTCACCAAAAGATGATTCGGCGCCGCGCTTCCATAGAGGATTGAGCGCACCACATCGGGAAGGACAGTGCCGCCAGTGGCCACGAAAAGAAGAATCGCGGCGATCGCAATACCGAGCGCGACAAGGTCGCGTTCAGCGTTTCCAAACCGCTGCGATCTGCTCTCATGAGCATCTGGATCATTCAAGCTTGAGAGATCGGCACCGGACCCTAATCCGGGTCCAGTGTCCGCGCCAGGTTCACCACCCGGCTTCGTCAAAGAGTGTCGGCCGAGATCCAGACCAGCGCCATTTCCACCAGCCGGCTCGGTTTTTTGCTCTAAATGCCACATCGCCGCTTTCCGGCTCTTCCCCAACTTTATCTGTGCGCGAGGACATGCCTTACCGCCTGTGAAAATCGGGTTAATTCTATGTTTTTTGCTTGGGCAAGGCTGGTCGGGGTTTGCGGGGGAGGTCGCGCGCGGCTACGCGTTATCTTTGTTGTCCCTTTTCGGAGCCCCGCCAAATCATGTCTGACGCGATTGCCCAATTCTGGCTGATGAAATCGGAGCCGTTCAAATACAGTTGGGACGACTTGGTGGCCGAGGAAGAAGGCGTCTGGGATGGGGTGCGCAACCATTCCGCCAAGCTGCACCTGCGCGCGATGAAGGTGGGCGATGAAGCGTTCTTCTACCACTCACGCGAAGGGTTGGAGATCGTTGGAATCGTAGAAATCACGGTGGAGGGTATCCTCGACCCAACCGACGAGACGGGCAAGTGGGCGGCGGTGAAGATCAAGCCCAAGCGCAAGTTCGACCATCCTGTAACGCTCAAGGCGATCAAGGCGACGCCTGAGCTCGCCAATTGCGAGCTTGTGCGCCTCTCGCGTCTGTCGGTCGCCAAGATCACGCCCGAGGAGTGGGATGTGATTTGCGCAATGGCCGAAGGTTAAGCCCGACCCGCCTTCGCTCTCAGCCCGGTCACCGTGGCGCCGCTCGCGGCGAGCTGTTCGACATCAATGATCATATGGATAAGCCGGACACCGTCGCGCTTGCGCGCTTCGGCCAGAGCTTCGGTGAATTGCTGCGTCGTTTCGGCCCGCGCGCTCCACGCCCCATAGGCCGCGCCCAAACCGGCGAAATCCGGATTGGCCAGCCGGGTCGCTGAGACGCGTCCTGGATATTCACGCTCCTGATGCATGCGGATGGTGCCATACGCGCCGTTGTCAACGACCAGGACAATCAGGTTAGCGCCGTGTTGCGCGGCGGTGGCGAGTTCTTGACTGTTCATCAAGAAGTCGCCGTCTCCCGCGACAGCAACGACCGTACGTGCGGGGAAGCGCAAAGCGGCGGCGACCGCGGCAGGCAGGCCGTATCCCATCGCACCCGCCGTCGGCGCAAGCTGGGTCGGGTGCCCGGCATACCGCCAATAGCGGTGCCACCAGCCGGCAAAATTGCCCGCGCCGTTGGCGATGATGGTATCCGGCGCTAGCGCGTTGCGCATCGCCGTTACGCAGGCGCCCATATCAAGCGCCGGCGCGCCGGGCGAGGGTGTGTGCGTGGCCCATTGTTGCCATTCCGTATGCGCCTGGGCGCCTGCGTCGAAAGGGATGATGGCGTCATCCTCCCAAAGCGCGGCGGCTTCGGCAAACTCATCCACCGCGCAAGCAAGCGCGAGATCGGTGCGGTAGACGCGGCCCAGCTCGTCAGGGTCGGGGTGGACATGGATCAGCGCCTGCCCTGGGTGATCGAGCGAGGGAAAGGCGTAGCCATCAGTGGTGGCCTCTCCCAGCCGCGCGCCTACGGTCAGGATCAGGTCCGCGGATTTCACCCGCTCGACCAGTTTTGGATTAGGGCCGTATCCCAGATTGCCAGCGTAAACCGGGGAGGAGGGCGCGATCGCGTCCTGGCGGCGAAAGGCGGTGGCAACGGGAAGGCCAATTCGCTCGGCAAAGGACTGAAAGTGTTCGCGCGCTTTGGCGTTCCAGCCCGCGCCGCCGATGATGGCGATTGGGCTGGCGGCGTCGGCCACAAGCGCGATCATCGCTTGCATCGCATCCGGACACACCGCCTGCGCAGGCCGGGTGACCGCCGGACGCGGCTTAAGCGTGGTGGGCACGCGATCGCACAGCATATCCTCTGGCAGCGCCAGCACCACCGGGCCGGGCCGCCCGCTGATCGCGACCGAAAAGGCGCGCGCGATGTATTCGGGGATGCGCTGCGGATCATCGATGCGCGCCGCCCATTTTGAAATCGGGCCAAAGAAGGCCGCGAAGTCCATCTCCTGAAACCCTTCGCGATCGCGCATGGGGCGCGCCACATCGCCCACAAAAAGAATCATGGGCTGCGAATCCTGATGCGCGACATGAACACCAATACTGGCGTTGGTTGCACCGGGACCGCGTGTGACAAAGGCGACACCTGGCCGCGCGCACCCGCCCGCGCTTAACGCGCCGTCGGCGCAGGCCATAAACGCAGCGCCTCCTTCCTGACGGCATGTCACGGTCTCGATTTCAGAGCGCTCGTGCAGCGCATCGAGCACCGCCAGAAAGCTTTCTCCGGGCACTGTGAAGATGCGCTCGGTTCCTTGCTCAGCCAAGCAGTCGACCAGCAAACTCGCTGCGCTGTGTGTGCCGTTGCTCATCGGTGTCTCTCCCATTCGCCAGCGCCTCTAGCGGGGCTGGCGAGCGGGCGCAAACGACACTGCGGGCGCGGTGTTGGGAGGTTAGCCGGGCATCTAACTGTCCCGCCGTGTGACAGTGGGAAGGGCGGCGTGTCAAAAAGTTAAGAAAGTGTTAACGCGCAAGGCCTGACCAGAGTTGGGAGACCAGACCATGCCCACCCGCCGCGAGCTTGTTCTCACCGATGAGAGCGCCCGTCATCCGTTCCGCGCCACTCTCCCGCCAAGCGTGAGGGAAGACTTAATCGATATCCCGGCCGAATCGCTCTGGCGGCTTACCATGCAGGACGTGCGCGGCTTCGCCAGCGTCTACTTCGCCGTTACCGCCGGGGTGCTCGCCTTCATTCTGTAAGGCTGCAACAGCCGCCCATTACTCAGCGGCTTGCGCTTGTCTGGGGTCCTCGGCCGCGCGCGCCTTGGCTTCCTTCTCAGCCTGGAACAGCACCCAACCCAGCCATGCGGAAACGACCGACATAGCCGCAGTGAGCAGCAATTGCTCAGCCGTCGGCACGCCCAGAAAAGTCAGGCCCACCGCGATCACCGATCCCACCACCATGGCCAGCGAATTGACGATATTGTTGGCGGCAATCGTGCGGCTGGCCGCATCGTGTTCACAGCGGGTGGTGAGAAACGCGTAAAGCGGCACGACGAAGAAGCCGCCAGCGGTCGCGATGCCCAAAAGCATCAGCGATAAAGGAATAGCGAGAGGCTCAAGTATCCAGGCGTCGACGCTCAGCAATTCGCCCGAAGGGTGGGGCGGCCAAGCGCGGCACACCAGATAAAACCCGATGATAAATCCACCCATAACCACCACCGATATGGGGGAATAGCGGGCGGAAACCTCGCCCTTCAAAAGCGCGTTGATCCCGATCGATCCAATTGCGATCCCGATCGAGAAGATCACCAGGAACAGGCTCGCCACCTCCTTGCTTGCGGCCAGCTGGTTCTTGGCAAGCGGTGGAAACTGGATGAACAACACCGCCCCAATGGTCCAGAAAAAGCTGATGGCGAGGATCGCGTACCAGATCTCGCGGTTCGCTTTGGTGTCGAACACCAACCGCCAGCTCATCACGATCTGGTCGGCAATCGCCACCGGAACAAAACCCAGCCAGCGCTTCACCGGATTGGCGGTTTTCTGGGCAAACGGTTCAAGCAGGGGGTAGTGCATTTCATGGTCGCCCTGGGGCGGCGCATCGGGCACCCATCGGCTTACGAAATAGCCGACAATCGCGGTCACAACGATGCCCACCATGGCGATCTCGACATTGATGAAGCCGGCGAGGATCGTACCGGTCAGAATGGCTATATAGGTCCCCGCTTCGACCAGGCCCGTGCCGGGCAACACTTCATCTTTTTCAAGATGTTGAGGCAAAATCGAATATTTGATCGGCGCAAGGAAAGTGGATTGCGCCGCAGCCAGGAACACCACGAATAGCAGCAGCGGTATCGCAACGGTGTGGACCATAAATCCGGTCCACGCCATGAAGAGACCGAGCGCTCCAAGCGAGGCCCAGAAGATCTCGAACAGCTTGACCCGCCGGATGATCATCGCCTTGTCGTTTGTGTCCGCCAACTGTCCGGCGAGGGCGGACAGAACCACGAAAGGCAAGATAAAAATGCCGGTCGCCAGAGCGCTAAAGACGCTTTCCTGCTGTTCGTCGTTGTAGACCGAGTACACGACAAACAGCACCAGAGCGGTCTTGAAAAGATTGTCGTTAAAGGCGTTGAAGAACTGCGTGACCATCAGAGGCAGAAAGCGCTTTTGGCGCATAAGGTGCGTCGAAGTGGTCATAGCAAAGGCACGGGAGCTTAACCCCCAAGCGGCTCAAATAGCGAGAACACGCGCTCGTACAAGCCTTCGTGCACGGTCCGGCCCAATTGTGCACGGGGGATTCGTCTCCCAGCACTGCGTGCCCTTTTGCACCGCTCGCCAAAGCGCTAGAGGCGTGCGCGTATGTTGACGTTGCCGAATATTCTGACGCTAAGCCGCATTCTTGCCTTGCCGCTTTTGGCCTTTTTCCTGTGGTGGCCGCATTGGGCGGCGGGCTACGCGATCGGATTTGTGCTGTACTGCCTGATTGGCATCACCGACTTTTTCGACGGCTATCTGGCGCGCGCGCAAGGAACGGTTTCGAAGCTGGGGATTTTCCTCGATCCGATTGCCGACAAGATCATGGTTGCCACTGTGATTTTGGTGCTGACGGCGCAGGGTTATCTGCGCGGGCCCTATGTGGGGGATTTTCACGTCATTGCCGGATTGATCATCCTGATGCGCGAAATTGCGGTGTCGGGATTGCGCGAATTTCTCGGCGGTATCCAGGTTTCGGTCCCGGTATCCAAGCTTGCGAAATGGAAGACGACCTTTCAGCTTATCTCGCTCGCCGCGCTCATCGCCGGGGGAGCGTTGCACGGCCAACCTTGCCAGGAGCTTGGCGATGCGTGCAAGACCATTGCCGAAAGCTGGATGCATCTGATTGGCCTAACCACCTTATGGCTCGCCGCGATTTTGACCTGCGTTACCGGCTGGGATTATCTGCGTGTTGGGCTCAAACACATGGATTGACGCCGCTTGGACGCAGCTTGAGAGTGGGTTTGACACGTCCGACCGCCCATGAGCCTCAGGTGATCGGTTCCCCAGCTTGGTAATCTTGACCGTTCACCTGATTGACAGGTTTGTGCGACAAAGCGTCGTCGACACATTCAGAAACAGGGTCAAACCACGTCTCAAACGCCGCTATGGCGCTAGAGGCAAGGAAATAAGAAGAGAAATTAGGAGGTATTTATGCGCGCGATTGAGAAACGCCCGCTTTGGAACACGGCGGCCTCGATTGGGGTCGTTGCTCTTTTGGCAAGCGCCGCTTCGGTGGCGGCTCCGCCACAGCCGGTTCAAGCTTCGGCCGAAGAGGGCGTGCTTGTCACGGGCTCGCCTCCCGCCGACCTGTCAGGCTTTCCGGAAGGGCCCGATCTTGAAGGCTTTGTATCGGCTCGGGCCGGGAACAAGGTCGAAGTGACTCAGGCCGATGGCACCGCCACCATGGTGACGATTGGTGAAGGGACCGAGATCAAAGCGAGCGGTGGCTTTCTGGGCTTGTCGCGCGATGAGCTGGGCCTTGAACAGCTCCTCAATGGTATTCCGGTAAAGGTTGAGACGGTCCAATGGGGCCGGGGTCTTGTTGCCAGCGAGGTCAAACTCAAGGCGAGCGATCTCAAAACCGCGCAGATGATCCAGAGCGGAACCGCACAGAAATTTGCGCAACAAGGTGCAAAGATTGGCGAGAACGCCGAGGCGACCGAACGCAACGCCGAAGCGACCCAGCGCAACGCGGCCGCTGCAGAGGCGCTGCGTGGGCGATTTGGCGATATCGATAAATACAATGTGCTCTGCACGACCAACGTCTATTTCGATACCGGCAAATACGCGCTTTCGCCCGTTGCGCAGTCCGAGCTGTGCGAAGCGGCTACGCAGGCCGGCGAAATGGACAACGCGCTGCTGTTGGTGGTCGGCTACACCGATTCGACCGGCAGCTACGAGGTCAACCAGCGCCTGTCTGAGCGTCGCGCGGGCCGCGTGGTGAACTATCTTCAGCAGCAATGCGGCTGGAAGCCGTGGCGCATGCTCGCGCCGTCGGGCTTCGCGGATGCGGATCCCACAGCCGACAACTCAACCCGCGAAGGCCGCGCGCAAAATCGCCGCGTCGCCGTCAATGTGCTCGTCAGCAAGAGCGTTGATGGGATGTAGGGCCTTAGATCCACACAAGTCGTCGTTGGGTCTTGAACTTGCGCAAATGCTCCATAGGGCGATGCCATTGCAGCATTTATAGGCGGTGCAGCGCGGGTATAAAGTATAATCAGCTATTTACGTCTGTAGGGGCGAAAAGGAAGAAGCTGGCGCTGAACTATGCTGGTTGGACAGAAGCGTGTTGGGGGTTCTTATTTTGGACTGAGAGTGAT
>CALCCG010000196.1 GCA_937899785.1 uncultured Erythrobacter sp.
GCGCTTATCTCGCTTAATTTGGCGTTCATCAACTTCTTGCCAATCCCGGCGCTCGATGGCGGGCACCTTGCGTTCTACGCTGTCGAAGCGGTTCGGCGTAAGCCGGTCGGGCCGCGAGCGACTGAGTGGGCGTATCGCACTGGCATCGCGCTTGTGCTGACGTTCATGGTGGTGGTCACATTTAACGACGTGACCTCTCTGCCAATCATAGGAGGCTTCTTCGGCAGTTAGCCGTGGAAACGCGACGAACGGGTCTGGGCAAGTCCCTTTGTCCGCTTGATTGCAGCCCCCGCATCGGGCAGAGGCGAGGCAAGCGAGACGGATGACGGGTCGGGGGAGGGCCTGGTACGTTTGCCGCCTTGGGCAAGCGGTTCGGGGAAGGTGACGGCTGTCGTGGTCGAGACCAAGCCCCAACGATGCAGAGACGGGTTGAACGGGAAACTTTACGCACATGATTCGAAGCAAGGCAGCGGGCGCTTCGCCTGCCACTTCAGGCCCGACCACGCCCGTCGGAAAGCTGGCGTTTGCCCTGACCTGCGGCTCAATGCTTGCCGGTGTGCCATGCGTGGCCCTGGCTCAGGACGCGCCGACCGTCGATGGTCAGCCCGCCACATCCCCGACACCGGCGCCAAGCCCCACTCCGGCTCCGACCCCGGCACCATCTCGGAACACGATCCGTACGATCAGCGTAGCGGGCGCAGAACGCCTCGAGCCGACGACCATTCTTTCCTATATCCGTCTGCGCGTTGGGCAGGAATACACCTCAGCTGCGGCTGACCAAGCGCTTAAGGATCTGGGCGCCACCGAATTGTTCGCTGGCAGCTCCACGATCCGTAACGAGAACGGCAATGTGATTATCACGGTCACCGAAAACCCGGTGATCAACCGCATCGTGCTTGAAGGCAATGAACGCCTCGACGCCGAGAAGATCCTGCCCGAAATCAAGCTCGCTCCGCGCCAGATCTTTACCCGGTCCAAGGTTCGCGCTGACGTGGCGCGCATCATCGAGCTGTACAAACGTCAGGGCCGCTTTGCCGCGGCGGTTGAGCCCAAGATGGTGCAGCTCCCGCAGAACCGCGTGGATGTTGTGTTTGAAATCAGCGAGGGGCCCAAGTCGAAGGTTCGCCAGATTAACATTATCGGGAACGAGAAGTTCTCGGACGGTGAACTGCGCGGCCAGATGGTGACCAAGCAAGCGCGCTTCACCCGCTTCTTCAGCTCCAACACCAGTTATGACCCGGATCGTCTGGCGTTTGACCAGCAAAAGCTGCGGCAGTTCTATCTCACCGAAGGCTACGCCGATTTCCGCGTTGTGTCCGCGGTGGCCGAGCTTACACCTGACCAAAAAGACTTCATCATCACTTACGTGGTTGAAGAGGGCGAACGCTACAAGTTCGGCGATGTTGAGGTCGAAAGCCAACTGCGCGACTTTGATGGGGAGGCGATCCAGCGGGGCCTCTCCATGCAGTCGGGCGACTAGTACGACGCGAAAGCGGTTGAGGATACAGTCGAGCAGCTTTCTGAGCTCGCCGGCCGGTTTGGTTACGCCTTTGCCGACGTTCAGCCGCGCTTTGATCGCAACAAAGACGACTTGGAGATGAACATCACGTTCATCTTGCGTCAGGCCCCGCGTGTCTATGTCGAACGGGTCGATGTCAACGGCAACACTTTGACGCAGGACAAGGTAGTCCGGCGCGAGTTTCGTCTGGCAGAAGGCGACGCGTTCAACTCGATTGGCGTTCAGCGCACGACCGCGCGGATCAACTCACTGGGCTATTTCCAGGAGAATTTTGAAGTCAATCAGGTCGAGGGCTCGGCGCCCGATCGGATCGTGCTTGAGGCCAACGTCGAAGAGCAACCGACCGGCGAGTTGCAGTTTTCGGCCGGTTTTTCGTCGATTGAGCAGTTCATTCTCGCGGCCTCGATCCGCCAGCGCAATTTCCGCGGGCGCGGCCAGACGATTGGTCTCTCCGTCAACTATTCGCAGTTTTCGAGCCAAGCCCAGGTGAGCTTCACCGAGCCTTATGTGTTCGACCGCAATATCTCCGCCGGGATCGACGTCTACCGTCGTGACTTCAACAGCTTCAACTTCAATGGCAGCGATCGCAACACGACCTTTAGTCAGGCAACCACCGGCTTTACCGGGCGCCTGGGCGTGCCGCTTACCGAATTTATGTCTCTCGTAGGCAGTTACACGCTCAACTACGATGAAGTCAGCCTCGATGAAGACCTGTTCTTCTCCGATCTTGATGGCGATGGCGTGGCGACCTGCGATCCGCTTTTGGCGGGGCGCTTCTTGTGCGATGCCTTGGGCAATCGCTTGAGCTCGATCGTCGGCCTGAGCCTGCGCTATAACTCCCTAAACTCCGCCTTCCGTCCGACGCGTGGCCAGCAAGTGTCGCTGGGCGCCGAGTTCGCCGGACTTGGCGGAGACGTTCGCTATCTGCGGTTCCGCGGCCAAGCGCGCAAGTTCTGGGGAATTGGCAACACCGGCTTCATTTTCTCGCTCTCGGGAGAAGCGGGCACGATTATCCCGCTGCAGGAGCGCGAGGGAGAAGGCGTCGATGACATCCTTCTGACCGACCGTTTCTTCCTTGGCGAACCGCGCATTCGTGGTTTTGATATTCGCGGTATCGGACCGCGCGTTCTCACGCAGTTCTATCAATTGGATCCGAACACCAACAACGCTGTGCTGGACGACGATGGCAACCCCATCCTGTTTGACGCTGAAGACCAGACCCGCGACGATGCGATCGGCGGTAGGAATTACTACCTTGGCCGCGCTGAGCTTGAGATTCCGCTGGGCAGTGGCGCGCGCGAGCTTGGCCTACGGCCTTCTCTCTTTGTCGATGTCGGTGCGCTGTGGTCGGTGACGCAACCGGTCTTGCAAAACAACCCGAACGGAATTCAGCAGATCGACAGCGACACCGGATTGCCTTTGTTTTCAACCACGGTTGACGGCAATGGCGACACGATCGTGGACACCAATGGCAACGCAATTCGTGTCTTTACGACCGATCCGATTGACGTTAACGGCAACGACAACCGCCGTGAGATCGTGGCCAACTCCAACATTCGCGAAACCTTCCTTGGCGACTCGCCCAGTCCGCGTATCGCGGTCGGCCTCGGTGTTAACTGGAACTCCCCATTTGGCCCGTTCCGGATCGACCTCGCCCATATCGTCCGAAAGGTGGATGGCGATGATGACAAAACTCTGCAGTTCAACGTAGGAACCCAGTTCTAATGAAAACCATAACCAAATCCCTGCTGACCGCCGGCTTTGCGGCGATCACTCTCACCGCCAGTCCGGCAGCCGCGCAGGTTGAAGGCAAGATCGCGACGGTGGATACGACCCGCGCGATTATCGGCACCGAAGCTCTGCGCACCGCCTATGAGCTTGTGACCACGACCTATAAGGCGCAGATCGACCAGCGCACGGCCAAGCAACAGCAGCTTTCCGACCTGCTCAAGCCGTTTGACACCAACGCCAATGGCCGTCTCGACGACGCCGAGCTCCCGGCCGTTCAAAGCTCGAGCAGCTTTGCCCAAATCGGCCAGCTCGAAGGCGAGGTCGCTTCGCTGACCAACCAGATCAACAACGCTCGCATCTTCGCCGTTGAGCAGATCTTCGCCCAATACGGCACCGCGCTTGAGGAAGTCGCGACCGCCCAGCAGATCCAGATCGTTATGCCAGTTAGCACCGTTCTCTATGGCGTGGCGGAAGCGGACATCACCGCACAGATGACCACCGCGCTCAACACCAAGGTGCCCGCCGTGGGCGTCGTGCCCCCTCAGAACTATCGCCCGTCGCAGCAAGGCGCTGGCCTGTTCCAGGAGATCCAGCAGCGCCTGCTCACCGCGCAGCTGATCCAGCAACGCGCGGCGCAACAGCAACAACAGCAGCAAGGCAACACCGAAGCGCCAGCGGGCCGTTAAGGCGCAGCTGCGCGCCACAGGAGAGGGGCAGAGCATGAGCGACGAACCGACGAGCTCGGGCGCGTCCGGGGACGCCATTGTGGACTACGACATCCACAAGATCCTTAAGGCTCTGCCTCACCGCTATCCGCTGCTGCTGGTCGATCGCGTCAAGCGCATCGAGCTGGGCCAGCGCATCCATGCGGTGAAAGCGGTAAGTATGAACGAGGAGTTCTTCCAGGGGCACTTCCCCGGCGCTCCGATTATGCCCGGCGTGCTCCAGATCGAAGCGCTTGCTCAGGCTGCAGCGATCTTGGGTATCGAGACGCTCGAGTTGGCGGGCACCGGCAAGCTTGTGATCTTCATGGGTATCGACAGCGCCAAGTTCCGCGCGCCCGTTAATCCGGGCTGTTTGCTCGATCTTGAGGTTGAGTTCCTCCAATCACGCCGCCAGGTCCACAAGTTCAGCGGAAAAGCGAGCGTTGAGGGCAAAGTCACCTGTCAGGTCGACTTCACCGCCATGATCGCCGATCCGCCAGAGAGCTGATCGCGCGCTGTGTCTGACAGTACCCAGAGCGATCGCCGCAATACCGCGCCCAGCCCGGTGTGGGAAAGCGCCATCTTGAGCCAAAACCGCTTGCCTTTGGCTCCGTTTCCCACTAGGCGCGCCGCTTCTCCACAAACAGCTGCGCCGGTCGGAACCGGTGCGACGCTATGAAGGAACCGAGACGATGAAAGCCGAAGGGCACCCCGATTACCACATGATCACGGTCAAGATGACCGATGGCACTGAGTTTCAGACCCGCTCCACCTGGGGCAAGGAAGGCGACACGCTCGCGCTCGACATCGACCCGACCAGCCACCCGGCCTGGACCGGCGGCAACCGCCAGGTCCAAGAAGGCGGCCGCGTTGCCGCGTTCAACAAGCGTTTTGGCGGACTGTCGCTGAAGAAGTAATCGCTCCCAGAGCCCCTGGCGGCTCACGATGCATCAATAAGGGCGGCTCCATTGGGGGCTGCCCTTTTTCGTTGTCCTCAGGCGAGGGTGGCTGGCTATAAGCCGCTGCTCGGCTTGCGGCCCTTTGCAGACGTCATGCGACGATTGGTTTGAATTCCATATCCAGACCAAAAGCTTTGGGACCCCAGACTTCCAGGCACTCCGGTCGGCGCATAATCGGAGCCGAGCTGTAGCCCAGCACTTTTACCCGCAACCCATAGCGCAACATCTCTCCCGTCAATGGCTCCGCCGTCTCACGATCAAGCACCGTAATCAGCTCCGGCACCAACGCTGCGGGTTGACCGTTCTTGCGAGCGATAATGTATTCGTTCTGGATCTCGATCTCGAATTCATCTGGACCGTTGTCGAGCGGTTTCAAAGTCACTTTACCCCAATGCCAACCGTCGCGGGTTTCGTGTGAAACATCGATAACCTTGCCATCGAAAAGCAAGATGGCATGCCGATCGTCAACTGGCCGATTGAGGTATTCGAGCAGAGTTGCAAACACATCTTCGCTGGCCTCACGCCCCTGCCGGATACAACGCCCAATCGCTAAACTTTGTGAAACCGAACCGTGCACGGCGTGGTCTTTAACAAACTTGCCGCTCATTGGATAAATCGCTGAGAACACCATCGCGCCCAGAGCACCAACTACGGGCCGAAGGGTCTCCTCGGCAAGCCTGTCTGTCAGAACGTCAAGCGTCACGATATTGCCGAGCTCGTCGGTGACAATCGCGGGTGTCGCTTTCGCGCCGTACACGCTGAACGTTGTCATCTCGAGATGCGGGAACGCGCGCCCCATCCCATCAGCATCCACTACGGGAAGGCCTGTGAGCGCGCTCAAAGCAAGCGGGAACATTGAATTTGCCCCCCCAATCTCGGCCGAAATCAAAGCGTCGATTGTCTTGCCGAAGAAGGCCTCCGCCTTCTTTAGCAGGTCCAGCAGATGGGTTTCGCTGACCAGATATTCGACCAAAACGGTGGGCGCGCCAATGCCGGCGATTGAGATGACAAACGCATCATCATCAAGCGCATCGGCGGTGACGACATTGGGGGTTCGTCCATGGGTCAGCTGGTTGTGCAAAAACAGCTCGCCAATTTGTGGATCACCGCCTCCTCCTGCACCCAGGAAGACCGCGCCACGCGCCATATCGCGGATATCATCGGGAGTTTGAATAAGCTTCACGGTGATCTGCCCCACTTCACCCCAATTCGCCAACCGCGTTCACGCGCACTTGAACAGCGGAGGTTTGCATATGGGTCATCGGTAGCTCCTCGATATCGATAATCTCGACCGTTTCTTCGACGGCCCCGGCTGAAACAGCTTTTGCGATTGCGTCCTTTTTTGCGCGGTCCAGGGCATCTTCGCGACCGCCCTTTTCATAGTCATAGAGCTTGTCGATCCGTCCGCTGACCTGCGCGATGGCCGCGCCCACAGCATTGGCAACACCTGCATGTTCTGGACGCAGAAGCCGAGCCGCTCCGCGCAATTCGTCACCGATCAAAATCGAGCCACCTCCAACCAGAATGACATCGACCGGTTTCGCGCTTGAGCGCATCTGATCGATCGCGATCTCGACCTTTTCGCGCATCAGCTGGATCGCCGACTGGACGGTGTCAGCCCGAAGCGAGCGGACCAATGATGGATCGCCCAGACGAACCATGCCAGAGGCCACCGCGACGTCGGTTGCGGTCGTGGTTGAGCCGCCAAACACAAGCGCCTGCGTCGCCAAGTGTAAGCCCACCGATTCAGGGCCAATCGCAAGCGAGCCAATCTCGCCCGTCACGCGCGATCCGCCTCCCATGGCGATTGAGAGGACATCCGGCATTCGGAAGTTGGTTCGCACACCGCCGATGAAGTTCGCGCTGGACGTTTCTCGCGGGAAGCCCTTGCTCAGAAACCCAATATCGGTGGTCGTGCCTCCAATATCTAATACGATAGCGTCTTGCGCACCGGTCAAGAAGCCTGCGCCGCGGATCGAATTGGTTGGGCCCGCCGCGCAGGTAAGGATCGGGTAGGCTTGAACGCGCTCGCCACTGATCAGCGTGCCATCGTTTTGGCTGTAGAGCGGCTTGATCCCAAATCCCATGCTGGCAAGCGCGCCTTGCATGGAGGCGACAACGCCGCGTGCAAAGGGCACCAGGCTTGCGTTGATGATGGCAGCATTTTCTCGATCAACAAGGCCTATCCCGCCCAGATCGGCGGATTTGGTGACGGCAATGTCGGGCGCGATGCTTGCAACAATGGCTTCAGCGCGCTCTTCAAGATCAGGGCGGATGGGGGCAAAGACGCTGGATATGGCCAGCGATTGAACTCCCTCATCGCGCAGCTGGTGAGCGGCTTGCGCAACCGCCTCTTCATCAAATGAGCGATAATCCTTGCCGCTGTAGAAGGCGCCGCCGCCGGTCATGAAGGTGTGATGGCCGGTCTTCTCGATCAGATCATCCGGCCAACAAACCATCGGCGGGACGCCGTCGGATTTCGGCAGGCTGATGCGCAGCGCCGCGGTGATTGCCAGATTTCGCCTTTGTAAGAAGGCGTTCACGAACTGTGTGGTGCCGATCATCACCCTCGCGACTTGCGAAGGGTTGATCTTGGTCTCGGCCAACAGGGCGCTGACCGCTTCGATTACGCCTTGCGCGATATCATTTGATGTGCCGCGCTTCACCGCGCCCACAACACGCGCGCCCTCCATCAACACCGCATCGGTGTTCGTACCACCAACATCAATGCCAAGTCTAAGTCGCGCCAGCTCGAAAGGCTTAGTCGCCGGGCCTGTCATATCAATCCGCTCCGCTGCTGAAAGTGTCGCGCACGGTCTGCCCGCCTCGCATGATCAAGCCGATAGAGCTGTTCGGATCCTCAAACAGAGCGATGTTCTCGACGGGATTGCCTCGGATGGCGATCACGTCGGCCAAAGCGCCCTGTTTGATCACGCCCAGCTCGCCTTGTTTATCCATGATTTCCGCGTTGACGCTGGTGGCGGATCGCAGCGCGTTCAGCGATCCATCGATCTTTGCTCGCTCGCGCAGCTCATCAAGTTCTCGCCCATGCAATTGCCCAAACAGATCAGTGCCCAGACCCAATTTCACGCCCGCTTTATGGCAATGTTCCAGCGCCTCGCCGGCCTGATCTTTGATCTCGGCGAGCTTGTCCAAGGCGGTTTGCGGCAAGCTGGCGACTTCATCGCTGATCGAGGCCATGACCGAGATCGTGGGGACGACATAAGCCTTATGATCGGCAATTATCTGCGCAGTCTTCTGATCGATCAACGTTCCGTGTTCGATAGAGCGTACACCGTTGATCGCGCAGCGCGCTGACGCTGCGGCTGTATGCGAATGGGCCATAACGTAGGTGCGCCAACGTTTGGCTTCCTCGACCGCGACCTTAACCTCATGGTCGGTGAATTGATCCATCCATATGGGGTCGGTGGGTGAAAGCACCCCGCCAGAAATGAACAGTTTGATCTGATGCGCGCCCTTGCGCAGTTCATCGCGCACCGCCCTTCGCATGGCGTTTGCGCCGTCGACAACCTGCGCCAGCGCGCCTTTGTACCCGCACCCGCATATCTCAAATTCGTGCGCTGGCCTCAGGTCGCCGTGCCCGCCGGTTTGAGAGATTGCGCGACCAGCGATAAAGAGCCGTGGCCCCTTGATAAGACCCTCGTCGATCGCTTTCACCAATCCGTAATCGGCTCCGCCTGCATCGCGCACGGTTGTAAAGCCGCGAGCGAGCATCGATTCCAGGTGCTCGCGTGCGTGTTGAGCCAGATGCGAAGGATGCAAGCGATCGATTGCGCCAACATCGAGTGACGGGCTGTTGCAGTGAAAGTGCGCATCGATCAGGCCCGGCATTAACGTCGCGCCTTGCAAATCGACCCGCTTTACATTCGGCGCCAGCGCATCGCGGCTGTCGAACACTCCTGCAATCCGATCTCCGTCGATCAGGACAGCGCGGTGGAATCCGTCCAGCAGGTTCTCGCCGTCGAAAAGGCGAAAGTTGATCAAACCGAGAGCCATGGGCTTACGAACCTAAAAGCTCACCCGCGCTTCCACACCATAAGATGATGGCTGCCCGCGAAAACCGATATCGATATCCAGGCCTGAGAACTCGCGCGGGTTGAAGTCGGTGAAATACCGCTCGCCGGTGAGGTTTCTGCCCCAAAGATAGACGCCATAGGTTTCATTCTCGATCCCCACTCTGAGGTTGAGCAAGTTGAGAGGTTCTTGGATGTCCAGATTGTCGACCTGCCAAAAGCGGTCGCCGCGATGTTCGTAATCGACCCTGAAGAACCCATCCAGGTCAGTGGTGAGCTCGGGAGTGAATTGCGCGCCAGCGTTCAGCGTCCATTGGGTGGTCTTGGGAGTACGGTTGCCTTCATTGCCGGGAAAGACCGTGATAGCTCGAATGTCGCTTTCTGTGGTCCCGACCGCGGCAAAGATCTGGAAATCGCTAGTCGCATAATACTGCGCTTCCAGTTCAAATCCGTATAAGCGCACCTCATCGATATTGTTGATGATCTGAGCGGCTTGCGCTGCATCAACGAAGAAGAACTGAAAGTCGTCGACATTGGACAGATAGGCAGCGCCGTTGAAACGCAGTTTGCCATCCGCCAGTGTCGTCTTGAAGCCGAGCTCAAAGTTTTCAAGCGTTTCATCCTCAAAGCTGCCAAGACCCGGCGCGTTGAAACCGCCCGCGCGAAAACCCGTAGCGTATGTCGCGTAGATCAGCTGCTCATCGGCAAGGTTGTAGGTCAGCGTGATCTTGGGCTGGACCGAATCAAACGACGCCGAGCGCACATTGCCCGTCACCAGATCGGTCTGATCGCGTTCCTCGCGATCATAGCGCAGGCCAGCCGACAGCGTCAGCCCATCCGCTAGATCAACATCGACTTGGCCAAACAGGGCGTAGGAATCAAAGTCGTTGTCTTCCTGGCGGTCGATCAAAAGCAGCGGCGCCACGTCAATCTGCTCGAACGTGCCATCAAGATCGACAAACGCGCGCGTCCTCAGAGCGCGCTGCGTGTTCATGTAGAACGCGCCCGCGATCCAGCGCACGTCCTGGTCATCGGGCGAGGTAAGACGCAGCTCCTGGCTAAACAGTTCGACAAATCGATCCTGGCCTTGTCCGACTTGAATACCCAGCCCCAGAAAACCGCCCGGACTGTCAACTGGGTTGCGAAAGTCGAGATCGCCTCGGTTGACTTCCGACACGTCATTATAGGCGGTGATGCTTGTCAAAGTGGCGAACCCCAAATCCGCATCCCCTTTGAAGGTAACGTCCCACTGCTCGCCTACGGTAAAGCCCAGCAGATTGGTTTGCGGGTCGACAAAATCGTTAGCGTCGCCGCTGAACACCACCGAGTCGAACTGGCTGCCCGCGTCAAAATCGCGGAAAGAGGCGCGAAGATCGAGCTCCAGCCAATCGGCCGCGTCAGCGGTGATGCGACCACGAATGGTGAAATCGTGATCGACGAAATCGACGTTTTCGTCGAGGAAGGTGTTCGTGATACGGCCGTTATCGGTGACATAGACGCCCGACACGCGGAACTTCACATTCTCGCTGCCAAGCGGCCCGGAAATGCCCGCTGACAGATTAACCGCATCGCCGCGGCCATAGCTCGCACTCGCAAAGCCTGAAAGATAATCAGTGGGCTCGCGGGTAACGATGTTTACAGCGCCACCAATCGCGTTGCGCCCATAAAGAGCCCCTTGCGGGCCTTTGAGGACCTCAATTCGCTCAATATCGAACAAGTTCTGATTGAATTGCTTTTGATCGTTTTGCGGCACGCCGTCGATGATGATCGCAACCGGCGCATCCGCGTTGTTGATCTGTGTCACGCCGCGAACAACAACAAAGGTGTTGTTGTAGGTATCTGAACTGTCGAGCGACATGTTGGGAGTGAGATTTACAAAATCCTGGGTGGACTTGATATTCGCATCCTCAATCACTTGTGATGTATAGGCCGTCACCTGCGCGGGGACTTCCTGAAGGTTTTCCGCACGCCTTTGGGCGGTCACAATGATCGGGGCGGGACGCTGTTTCTGTTCCGTCTCCTGATCGGCGTCAGCGCTAGTTTGCGCCATTGCAGCGCTTGGCAGTGCGGCGAGGGCAAGGAAGCTGCTAGCCGAAAGTAGAAGTGTGTTTCTCATAATATCGATCCTTCCAGAGAACGCCATTTTCCAAGTCTCAAAAGATGACGCTGATCCAGCGACTGTCGTTTGCTGCGGATATGAAGCGGACACGCTCATCGCGTGATGGCCGCCGCCGCCCCAGCACAACAGCAGGCAAGCACCAGCAGACCGATGCGGATGGGTGTGGCATCTTCGCCATAGGCAGCGATCCCCACACCAATCATGGTGAGTGGTATCAGCGCAGAGAGCAGCGGAATCAGAAGCGAAAGGTCGTTGCCTTGGGCGACAAGTCGGGCCAGGAACCACAAATGGATACCGAACAAACCGAGGCAGGCAAACGTTGGAAAAGGGCGTGAGAAGGCTTGTGTCGCCGGCAGCAGGCTTAGCGCGCCAATATTGGCGGCAAACACCGCCAAGAACTGAAAAGCTGTGGTAGGTGACACGAACCCCAAGAAATTCCTCCTGCCTTGCTTTTGTGCTGGGTCGACCACATTCTAAGCAAGCCGCGCGGTGGGGGATGTGGTCAAATCCTTGGGGGATAGCCTGATCGCCCGGACTGGCTAGACCTGCGTTGAGCGAGCGCCCGTCTTGGGGTTGATAGGGATAAGGTGAACCACACTTGGCGCTGATTGATCGAAAGTTTCGACCTCCCAAGGCGTTGCGCCATCAGGTCGTCAGACGCGAATTGATCGAGCGCGCGATGGATGGGGACCACTATCCGCTTACCGTCTTATTGGCTCCGGGGGGCTTCGGGAAAAGCACCTTGCTGCGCCAACTCTCTGACCAGTTCGAAGAGGCAGGTAGCCGCATCGCATGGTTGACCTGCGAAGCCTCTGACCGTGACGCTGAAAGCTTGATTCAATCGCTGCGCCTTGCCTTGGCGCGCTGCGACAATGCGTTTGCCTTATGTCGACCCACGATTTCAGCGATCCTTGCAACGATGGATGATCTGACGAGGCCGCTGGTCCTTGTCATCGATGATTTTGAGCTGGTCGATGGCAACGAGGCGTACACGGTCATTGAGATGCTTGTGGCGCTGCTGCCGCCTGGTCACCGGATACTGCTGGGGTCACGGCACTTTGACGAGGCACAGCTTGCCCGCTTCCTGGTTGATGAATCCGCCATTGTCATTGACGCTAAAGCGCTGGCTTTGTCAGAGGCTGAATCGCATGAATTGCTCGGCCGGTGCTGCGATACGACCACCATAAGGCGGGTCCGCGAAGCGTCAGAAGGTTGGCCGATGATGCTGCAACTGGCTCGGATTAAGGCCGATCAACCCGGTGGAAACACCACTCTTCTTGAAAATCTGCTGCGCCCGCATTCTGAGCTCTTTGGCTTTCTCGCACAGGAAATCGTCGGCACTTTGCCCCTTAATCAAGCCGAGCTTTTGACGGATTGTTCGGTCGTCGAATACATTGATGCAGACATCGCCGCGGCGTTGACCAAGAACGACCAGGCTCACGCTATTCTTGCCGCAGCAAGCCAGTTGGACCCTTTGATCACAGCTCAGTCCGAACCGGCGCTGACGATCAGATTGCACCCCGTGATGCGCGAATATCTTCAACAAGCGCTGTCACGACGCGGGTCGCGAGCGATCGCAAAGCTCAATATGCGCGCCTCGCAGCACTTTGCGGACAAGGGCGATATTTTTCGCGCCATTGAACATGCCATGAAAGCCGACAATCCTGACTTTGCGGCTGAGGTCTTTGAACGCATTGGTGGGCCACTGGCTATGTTGAGCCATGGTCCAGCCAATGTATCGTCCTTTCTCAGCCAGTTGCCTCGCCCACTGATTGAAGGGCGCACCGGGCTTTGTGGCACTCAGATTATTCGCAGCGTCACCTTGGGTGACAGTCTGAGCGCCGAGCGGCTTTACCACACTTTCGCCCGTTCGCTGGTTAGGGATCAGCAAATCGGGCCGATCAATTCTCAGGAAATAGCCTCTCTGGTCGAGTTAAGTCGGCTGGTGCTTACTGATGCCTGCGCCTCCATCACGGATTTCCTTGAGGACCGTTTGCCTCTGCTCGAAATGGAAATGCGTCGCTGGGCCGATGATGAGCCGCGCCTTTTGGGTGTCTTTCTGGCCTTCAAGTTCTTTCTTGAGGCGCGGCATGGATCAATCGTCGAGGCGCGCAAGACCGTCGAGGAATACGAAGAGGTTTGCGATCGCCTCGCATACTCGTCCCAATTGCCTTCGATCTCCCCGCATCTGGGCATCTTGGCCTTCCATGCGGGGGATTTCAAAAGGGCCAGTTGGTACTTCAGCGAGAGTCTTGCGCATCATTGGGACGGTTTTGTCGGTCGTGAGGAACTTCTTGTCAGAGTGGGCAACAGCTTGCTGGCCAACATGTTCTACGAACAAAACCAACTCAGCGACGCCCTAGCCAATATCCGCGCCATCCCCGAAGTCCGCGAGGCGACCTTTAGCGAGCTGATTCTGGCCCACGATATCACCATGGCGCGCTGTCTTGCCCTTGAAGACGAACCGGCAAAGGCTCTTGATCATCTGGATCGCGCGTACGGGTTGCGCAAACTCTATGGCCTCAACGCCGTTCTGCCAGCGCTGGATTGCTTGCGGGTCGAACTCTTGGCGCGCGCCGGGGATCTTGCGGGCGCGCGGGAGCACTATGAGCGCTGCAAACTAGCCTCTATCTGGGAGGCAGAGCGCGAGCGTAGCTATTGGAATTGGGGTTTCGTTGATGCGTATTTGCGCGCGGCCGCGCTTTTGTTCACGGCAGACAATGCACCGGAGGCGCTCCTCGCTCTTGGTCAGGACATCTTCGCCCAAGCTGAAAAGACGAGCCGGGTCCTGATCGCACAAGAGGCGCGGATCGCCATGGCCAACGCCTATATGCAGCTGGAGAACGAGGAGGCCGCGCGAACATGTCTAGAGCGATCTCTTCATGTCCATCGCACGGCGGGCATTGTCAGACCCTATTTTGACCTCGCATCAAACCTTGCCCCGATGCTTGAGAAGATGCGCAAGGCCAGCACGGATGATGAGACCGTCCATCATCTCGACCGAACCCTTGCGCTGTGGGATGAGACCATAAAGTCCAAGGGCCTAAGCCGGTTGCTGACCCCTCGCGAAAGCGACGTTTTGGGTGAATTGGCCAAGGGCAAACCGACCAAACTGATCGCCCGCAGTCTGGGCGTGTCGCCGGAAACGGTTAAGCATCACCTCAAGAACATCTTCGTCAAACTCGAAGTCGAAAACCGCAAGGATGCGGTCTCAGAGGCCTATCGTCGGGCACTCTGATGAATTTGGCAGAATTGTCCGCTTTCACCCCCACCAGCTGACCCATATGGGCGACGCCCAGTGGGCTAGAAACGGACGTTCCGCTCACGACCCAATATCGGACGTTCAGTGTGTTATCGAAACCGCTGAACAGCGGA
>CALCCG010000197.1 GCA_937899785.1 uncultured Erythrobacter sp.
TGTGGATAGCGGCTGCGGCTGCCTTTGCGATGGTCGGCTGCGCGCCGTCTGCGGAAAGCGAAGAGGCGCCCACCGATACCGGCGGCGTGGCGGAGGAGAGCGAGGCCCCCGCCGAAACCCCCGCTATCGGCGCCACGGACGATCTGCTCGCCCTGTCGTGCGCGGATTTCCTCGCGACCGCCGCGGTCGCGTTAGATGAAGAGGACGAAGAGGCCGCGCTGTCCGCGCAGGATGAAATCGCCAGCGGCCTTATCTGGGTGCACGGCTATCTCTTCGCCAAGGAGGATGGTGAGATCCCGGTTCTCAGCCAGAACTGGATTGAGAGCACAGCGAAGCGCATTCACGAAACCTGCATGGCGGCTGAGGACCCCACAGCCCTCAACCTGTTCGAGGTGGCCAGCCATGAAGGCGCTTAACGGGCTCGTCACCGCCGCGCTTGTGGTGAGCGCGGTGGTGGTTGTTCCGTCCGTGGCGATCCCTTCGATCGCTCAGGCGAACAAGCATCACCACGGCCACGGTCATCACCACCACCACCGTCACAATCGCCACAAGGCCCGGCGCGCGGGGGTTATCGCGGGCGTCGCGGCGGCGAGCGTTGCGGGCGCCGTGGCGCGAGAAAACGCGCGCGACGAATACCGCGACTGCATGGACTATTACGAGGGCAATCCGCGCTATGAACGGTATTGCCGCGAAGACTATTACGATGATCGCCGCCGGGCGCGCCGCACCTCGCGCCGTGTAGGCGTTGTCACAGGACTGACCGTGCGCGAGATCGTGCGCGACTGACCCCCCGCCCTCGCGCCCGCGCGCGACCTCGCCTCGCTGTGAGTCAGCGCCTGGCCGTGGTACCAAAGACAAAGGCCGCCCGCGCTCTAATGTGAGCGCAGGCGGCCATCGTGTTTGGCTCAGATCTGACCCAGCCGCTTAGCGCGGCGCCATCCGGATCGCGCCGTCAAGCCGCACGTCTTCGCCGTTGAAATAGCCGGTCTCGATCATGGTCATGGCAAGGCGCGCGTATTCCTCGGGATAGCCCAGCCGCTTGGGAAACGGGACAGAGGCCGCCAGCGCTTCCTTCACCTGCGGCGGCGCTGCGTTCATCAGCGGAGTGTTGAAGATGCCCGGCAGGATCGTGTTCACGCGGATGCCTTCGCGCATGAGATCGCGCGCGATCGGCAGCGTCATGCCAACGACGCCGCCTTTGGACGCGGAGTAAGCCGCCTGGCCCATCTGACCATCTTCGGCTGCCACCGAAGCGGTGTTGACGATCGCGCCGCGATCGCCCTCATCGCTCAGCGGCTCGAGTGTGAGCATCCCTGCAGCCGATTTGGCGATGCAGCGAAAGGTGCCGACGAGGTTCACCTGAATGACAAAGTCGAACGCGGAAAGCGGGAAATGCTTGATAGACCCATCGGTCTTGTCGCGGCTTGCCGTCTTCATCGCGTTGCCGATACCCGCGCAGTTCACCAGGATACGCTCCTGGCCGTGCGCTTCGCGGGCTTTGGCGAAGCCGGCGTCGACCTCTTCCTCGCTGGTGACGTTGACCTTGCAGAACGTGCCGCCCAGCTCAGCGGCCAAGGCCTCGCCCTTTTCCTCGTTCATGTCGAAGATCGCGACCTTGGCGCCTTTCGCGGCCAGCGCCTGCGCGGTGGCGGCTCCAAGTCCCGAAGCGCCGCCGGTGACAACGGCGGGGGTGTTGGCTGAAACTTCCATTGGTATTCCTCTTCCGATTGGTTGGGTGTGTTAGACGGCTTCGACGCCTTTGTGTTTGAATGCGCTTACAGCGATTCAACGATGGTGACGTTGGCGACGCCGCCGCCTTCGCACATCGTTTGCAGGCCGTATTTCTTGTCATGACGCTTCAGCGCGTGGACGAGCGTCGCCATCAGCTTGGTGCCCGACGCGCCGAGCGGGTGGCCCAGCGCAATCGCGCCTCCGTGAACGTTGAGCTTTTCCGGGTCCGCTCCAGTGTGCTTGAGCCACGCCATCGGGACCGGCGCGAAGGCTTCGTTCACTTCGTACAGGTCGATATCGTTGATGGTGAGGCCCGCGCGCGCCAAAGCCTTGTCGGTCGCGAACAGCGGCTCTTCAAGCATGATCACCGGATCGCCCGCGGTGACGGTGAGGTTGTGAATGCGCGCCATCGGCGTCAGGCCGTGCTCTTTCAGCGCCTCTTCCGACACGACCAGCACCGCTGACGAGCCATCGCAAATCTGGCTCGCCGAGGCGGCCGTCACCATGCCGTCGGGCGCGATCAGTTTGACGCCCGCAATCCCTTCAAGGCTCGCGTCGAACCGAATGCCTTCATCGACCGTGTGCATATCGTCGCCTTCGGGGGTTTCGATGGCGACGGGGACGATCTCATGCTCAAACGCGCCCGCTTGCGTCGCGGCGATCGCTTTCTGATGGCTGGCAAAGGCAAAGGCATCCAGTTCGTCCTTCGTCATGCCGTGCTTTTTGGCGATCATTTCCGCGCCCATGAACTGGCTGAACTGGACGTCCGGGTACTTCTCGGAAACGCCGGGCGACATGTAGTGTCCGAGCCCCTCTTTCATGTGCAGCGTCATGTTCGAGCCCATCGGCACGCGCGTCATGCTTTCCACACCGCTGGCGATCACAACGTCCTGCGTGCCGCTCATCACCGCTTGCGCTGCGAACTGGATCGCCTGCTGCGAGGACCCGCATTGGCGATCGATCGAGACCGCTGGCGTCGATTCCGGCAAGAGCTTGGACGCGAGCACGCCCATGCGCCCGACCTGGCCGGCTTGCTCGCCCGCCTGGCTGACGCAGCCGGTGACCACATCGTCGATAGCCTTGGGATCGACCCCGCTGCGCTCAACCACCGCGTCCAGAGACTTGGCGAGCAGGTCCACCGGGTGCACGCCCGCCAAACGCCCCCCACGGCGGCCCCCGGCCGTGCGCACGGCGTCGACGATATAGGCTGTAGTCATGTCTGTCTCTCCGGTCATGGTGTTCAAGGCGCGGAGCTGGGCCGCATCCAAGCGGGTTGCGATTTGCCACTAGCCCGCGTGTCGGCGCATGGCCTATGGGAGCGGCCACGCGGAATCAAGCGGACAAATGGAGGGGAACCGCGCCAGCATGGCCGAGCCACAGGACCAACGCTCCCCACCGACGCCCGAAGCCTTGCTTGAAACCGCGATCCGGGCGCGCGATCAGGGCGATCTGGCCCGCGCGGCTGAGGCTCTGGATGGGGCGCTTTCCGCCACGCCCCGCGCGCCGGTTGCGCTGCGTCTGCGGGCGCGGGTTGCCCTGGAACGCGGCGAAGGGGATGCGCTCGCCCGGTTTGACGCCGCGCTTCGCACAGATCCCGGCAACGCGGACCTCCACCTTGGCAAGGCGCAGGCGCTGGATGTGGTGGGCGATGCGAAAGGCGCGCGCATCGTCGCGCAGCAGATTGCGCAGCAGGCGCCCGGTTTCATCGCCGCTCTGACCTTTCTTACAGGGCTGCGCCTGGCGGATGGAGAGGCGGATTTCGCCGCGCCGTTCGCCGAGGCCGCGGCCAAAGCTCCGCAAGACCCCAATATCCTCGCCGCCTGGATCGACGCGCTGGCCGGGATTGAGCGCTTTGCCGAAGCCGCCGAGATCGCCGCCAAGGCGCGCAGGCTCTTCGCCCAGGAACCGCATTTTGCGCTGCTCGAGGCGACCTATGCGGGCAGCTCGGGAGACTGGCGCCGCGCCGACGCGATCTACGCCAAGCTCGCGACCCAAAGCGTGCCGCGATGGCTGGCCGAAGCGCGCCACCATATCCGCGCGGGCGACATCGGCGCAGCCGCAACACTGCTGGACAAGGCGCTTGCGATCGCCCCTAAAGACATCGCCATCTGGGCGCTGAAAGGGGTAATCTGGCGGCTTAGCGACACCGCCGAAGCGCAGGAGCGTGCGCGCTGGCTGCACGAACAGGCGGGCCTGGTTCAATTGCGCCCGCTTTTGGCCGGACCGGACGTGGTGGAACACGCCCGCGAGCGGCTTGAAGACTTGCACAAAACCACGGGGACACCGCTCAATCAGAGTGTGCGCGGCGGGTCGCAAACCCGCGGCGTGTTGTTCCAGCGGCCCGAACCCGCTCTGGCGGCGCTCCACGAGGCGATCCACACGACGCTGGAAGCCTACCGCGCGCAGCTGCCGCCCACCGATCTAGCGCACCCCCTGCTGGCCGAGCGCGACACGCCCTGGAAGCTGGCGGGATCGTGGTCGGTGCGGCTGAAGGCCGGCGGCGATCACCACGCCGCTCATATCCATCCCTCGGGCCTGATTTCTAGCGCGCTGTACCTCGCCGTGCCGAGTGGAGCCGACGCAGCGAGTGAGGCCGATGGGCCACCAGGCGCGCTCGAGCTGGGCCGCCCTCCTGCGGACTTGGGACTGGAGCTCGCGCCGCTTGCGACGCTGCGCCCCCAAGAAGGGTATCTCGCGCTGTTTCCCTCGACGCTTTATCACGGGACGATCGCCTTTCGCGGCCTGCGTTCGAGCGCCGACCAGGGCGCAACCCAGAACGCTGACCGGGTAACCGGCCGACTAAGTGTAGCCTTCGACGTTATTACGTACCCGGCCCAAGTGTAACATTGGCGTCCCACCCCCTGATGCACAAACGCGCACCCGGTGCCGAAAGGTGCGTCAGAAGTGCGATTTGCGGTGCGTTTTGCAGTGTTGCAACAAGGCTACATTCCTGTTTCATTTTTCCGATTTCTCTTGCCCTCGCTTCCCTTGTGTAGGCGAACGGTTCATTCCGCTTGCAGAGGCATTGTCTTGTCATTTGTTGCGCTCGGGAGTGCGCCATCTTTGTCAAACGCGATGCCCACCATGAGACTGGATCGAAGGGTGAATGACTGAGCACCCTTCATTCCATCTACGATAGGTCCGACGGCTTGCCGCCTGGCCACCAATATGAGGGTAAGGAACTTATGAAGAAGTCCACAAAACTGCGACTGAGTGCGGGCTCGTTCGCTGTCGGCCTTGCGCTGGCTGCAACGCCGTCCTTTGCTCAGGATATCGAGTCGGGCGAAGCGGAAGAAGAGGACAACGCGATTGTCGTCACCGGTACTCGCCTGAACGTCAACCCGAACCTCGAAAGCGCGTCGCCTATTCTGAGTGTTTCACAGGACCAGCTCCTGTCTCAGGGTACAACGCGTATCGAAGACCTCGTCAACCAGCTGCCTCAGGTTTTCGCTGGGCAGGCCGGCGAGGTTTCCAACGGCGCTTCGGGTACGGCTACGCTGAACCTGCGCGGTATCGGCGCGGTCCGCACGCTTGTGCTGATCGATGGTCGCCGTCTTCCTTACGGTTCGTCGAGCATCTCGGCGGCCAACCTGGACTTGATCCCGACCCAGCTGATTGAGCGCGTGGACGTGCTGACCGGCGGTGCCTCGGCGGTGTACGGTTCGGACGCGGTTGGCGGTGTTGCCAACTTCATCCTGAAGCGGGACTTCGAAGGCGTTGCGATCGATCTGCAAGGCAACTTCCAGCAGACGGGTAACGGCAGCAGCTTCTTCAACGCCGTGACAGCGGCGGCTGAGCAGCCCGTAGCGGATCCGATCATCGATGGTGAAGAATACGTCATCACCGCTATGATCGGCACCAACACGGCCGATGGTCGTGGTAACGTAACCGTTTACGCCAGCTATGAAAATCGCGCTCAGGTCACTCAGAACAACCGTTCGTTCTCGGCTTGTACGATTGGTGAATCGAGCAACCCCGACACCAGCTTTGGCGGTGCCGGCTGCGTTGGTTCGAGCAACTTCCGTCGCTTTGCTGACTTCTTCAATGGCGATGGCACCAACGACGACGTCTTCCAGGAGGAAGACGGCACGATCGTTCCGTTCGTCGGCGGCCCGGCGCAGACCTACAACTTTGGTCAGCGCAACTTCTTCCAGCGCCCGTCTGAGCGTTACACGCTGTATGGTCGGGCTCACTATGAGCTGACCGACAACATCGAAGCGTTCATGGATGTGAGCTACACGGACGTTATCTCCGACGCGCAGATCGCTGAAACCGCCTCGTTCGGTGCGATCTACGACATCAACTGCGACAACCCGTTCATCCAGGGCACGCCGGGCATCGACCTTGCGACCGAAGTCTTTGGGTGCAGCGCGGATGATATCGCTAACGGTGTGGTCAAGAGTGACCTGTTCGCTTCGCACCGTAACCTTGAAGGTGGCCCGCGTAACTCGCGTCTCGAAAACTCCGCGTTCCGCCTTATCGGTGGTCTGCGTGGTGATTTCGCCGAGGGCGTGTGGTCGTACGAAGTGTTTGGCCAGTACTCCGAAACCTCGGACAGCTCGCTTTCCACCAACGACTTTGTCATCGAAAACCTTCAGCAGGCCTTCCTGGTAACCACCGATGCAGACGGCAACGCGGTCTGCACCGATACGTCGGGCGGCTGTGTTCCCTACAACATCTTCCAACGCGGTCCGGGTGGTGAAAGCCTTGTGACCCAGGAATCGCTGGACTTCATCCAGGGCGTGGGCCTCGTGATCGGTGAAACGACACAGCGCGTCTTCGGCGGAAACATCCAGGGTGACCTTGGTGAATACGGTGTGGTTTCACCGTGGGCTGAAGACGGCGGCGCTCTGCTTATCGGTGTGGAAAATCGCCGGGATACACTGGAGTCCATTCCGGATGAGATCAGCCAGGTTCCAGGCGGTGGTTTCACCGGTGTCGGCGGCGCAACTCTGCCGGTGGCCGGTAAAGTCGACGTCAACGAGATCTTCGCTGAAATTCAGATCCCGTTGGTGCAAGGCAAGCCGTTCTTCGAAGAGCTGACCCTGTCCGGTCAGTATCGTTACTCGGACTATGACGCTTCCGGTAACAACACGGAGAACAGCTTCAGCACGGACGCTTACGGTGTGTCGCTGACGTGGGCCCCCACGGCCGACATCACTTTGCGTGGTCAGTATCAGCGCGCGGTTCGTGCGCCGAACGTGATTGAGCTTTACACAGGCCAGAACACCGGTCTGCCGAACCTCAACTCCACGACCAACGCGAATGGCGATCAGATCTTTGACCCATGCTCGACCACGGCACCGACAGCCTCGCAAGCGGCTTGCGCCTTCACGGGTGTGACGGCGGCCCAGTTCGGGAACGTTCCTGACGTTATCTCGGGTCAAACCCAGTCGCTGACCGGTGGTAACCCGGCCCTCGATCCTGAGGTTTCGGACACCTGGACGTTTGGCGCTGTTGTGTCGATCATTCCTGATCTGACCTTCTCGATTGACTACTTCAGCATCACGGTTGAAGACTTCATCGCGGCAGGTATTGAGGCGCAGACAACGCTTGATCAGTGTCTGGCGACGGGTAACCCGACGTTCTGTGACCTGATCACGCGTGCGTCGAACGGGTCGCTCATTGCGGGTATCCCGGGTGTTGGTTTCCAGCAGACCAACCTCAACATCGCTGAACTCGAAACCTCGGGCATCGACGTCCAAGTCAACTACTCGGCAGATCTTGGCTCGGCTGGTGGCCTGCGCTTCGACTTCGCGGGTACGTGGCTTGAGAAGTTCGACTTCGCGTCGTTCCCGGGCGACACTCCGATCGAGTGTTCGGGTTTCCTCAACAATGGCTGCGTCACTCCGGTGAACCCGGAATTCCGTTTCCGTACGCTGTTGACCTGGGAGACCCCGATCGACAACTTCGAGACGACGGTGACCTGGCGTTACTTCTCGGGCACGGATAACGAGCCCACCGAGCCGTCGCCCGAGATCGATGACGATCTGCCCACCGTGAACTATGTCGACCTGTCAGCCTTCTACCAGCTGACCGACTCGATCCGTTTGCGCGCCGGTGTTCTCAACGTCTTCAACGAACAACCGCCGGTCTCGACCTCGTCGGGCCCGCCGCTTGGAAACGGCAACACCTTCCCAACGATCTACGACACCGCTCGTACGTTCTTCGGTGGTGTGAACTTCCAGTTCTGACCCAGAACAGAAGCGCTACAAAAGGAGCCGCGGACCTTCGGGTCCGCGGCTTTTTTGTGTCGGACGCCAGGACCAAGCGCCCTTCTCAAAGAACGGGTCAGGATGACGCCGCCGCGCAAGCAACGAAGCCGGAGGCGTTCGAGAGGACACGTCCCTCACCGCGGCTCTCCACCCTCGCCACTCTCCGCCTTCTATCGGCCGCGCTGAGCGCAAGCCACAGGGCCGGGGTCAACTGGGCCGGGCTCAAGGCATGAAGGACCTTGCTGCTGTGCCCGGCGACGATCCTTTCAGAGCCGTCGCAGAGTCATCTACAGCGCTCGGTGTGGCCCCAACTTCGCGCGATCTTGACCGCTCAAAGCGACCGTCTTGGGCTTCGCTTGGACGAACGGCCAGCGTTGAAGCCGTGTGAGGCGGCGTGCGTGTCAGCGATCGGGCGAGGATAGCTTGGCCAGCCCAGCCTGACCAAGCCGAGCCTGACCAAGCCCAGCGTTTGGTTAGCCCAGCGTTTGGTCAGCCCAGTGCGTGGCAACCCAGCGCATCGCCAGCCCCGCGCGCGGACCTAAGGACGGCATAGCCGAGCTCGGCGCTCAGCCCTCGCCGAGGAGCCGCGCAGGGGGAAGACGCGCCGACCCATCGCACACGCCGGAAGCGCGAGCCTACACCAAAATAGGAGCGCTGAGACCAGCGGCAGCGGGCGTGCACGTCACGCCCACCAAAATGGAAGCGTCGCCCGCGGAAGGATGGGGATCGAACCGCGTCGCCCCACCGCGGTGAACGTCACGGCACCACGTCGCGCGATCGATCCCGTGTCTTACTCCGCCCGGCCAGGGGAGCGCTTCCCGCGCCGCCGCATCGCGGCACCGCCACATCGCCGCACCGCCGCATCGCCGCACCGCCACATCGCTTCTTCGGAAAACGCCGTGACCGCTCCAAAGGGCCAAGCAAAAGGCCCGGCCTGCGTCTTGCAAGCCGGGCCCCTTTAACTTTAGCCAGATTGTGTGGTTCTGACGGCTCTTAGAGGCCGCCCGGTCCGCAGTCGTTGGCCAGATAGTCCAGCATCTTGGTGTAGAACTGCTGCTGGTGGCTGTACATCAGCGTCACGTAGAAGTGGTCTGCATCGTCCAGCGTCACGAACTGCCCGGTCTTGCCGGCCTTTTCGAAGGCCTTTTTGTAGTCCTTGTAGTGGTAGTAGAGGACGCGCGCGTCGTCTTCACCATGGACCATCAGTAGCGGAATGTTGACCTTCGCCACTTCGTCGATCGGGTTGATGCCAATCGTGCCGCGACGCTTGGCCCAGTCGTCAATTGCCTTGGGCCCTTGGCCACCACCACGCTGGCGGTAGGTCTTGGCCGCATCGGCCACAGCCGCACCAGCGATGGCGCACTGATAGATCTGGTCTTCGCGGCTCAGCGAAACGAGCGCCGCGTATCCGCCATAGGACCAGCCAAACATAGCGATGCGATCGGGATCGACCAGGCCCTGCTCCACCAGGTAGAGCGCGCCGTCATCTTTATCGTCCTGCATCTTACCGCCGTGCTCGCCATAGGCGGCATCGAAGTGCTTTTTACCCCAGCCCACCGTCATGCGGTAGCCCGGTTGAAGCACCATATAGCCTGCGCTGGCAAGCAGCTGGCCCCATTCGTCATAGCCGATCACTTCCGAGACGTGCGGACCGCCATGCGGCATCACGACCAGCGGGAATGGGCCTTCGCCCTTCGGGATCGTGATATAGCCCGGAATGGTCATGCCATCGCGCGACGTGTAACGGATGTACTCTACATCCGCGAGGTTTTCTTGATTAAGCAGCGGGTTACGGCTGCCCAGCTTGGCCAGCTTGCCATCCTTCACCAGCCAGAATGAACCCGGATCATGCGGACCACGATTGGTCACGATCATCCGCTTGCCGTCCATCGAACGGCTCGAGATGCTGATCTGGTGCGCGTAAGGGATCTGCTTTTCGAGAGCTTGGTACAGCGCCTCTTCGTCCTTGTCGAAGAAGTGACGCTCCCACTTGGCGCCCGGATATTGCGCGAACGAAAGCGTGTCGCGGCCCGGGATTGAGTGCAGGCCAACGCTCATCACGTCGCCATCGGTGTCCTGGAACAGCTTCTTGCCGTACTGGCCGGTTTCGAAGTCAAATTCCCACAGCGCCGACTTGTCGTCACCTTCGCGGGTTTCAATCATGTAGCCGAGGTTCGGATTGTCCGGCGAGATATGCGCAAGACCTTGAAAACCCGTCAGGAAACGGTGCAGGTTTTCGTGATCGTCCTGATCGTAAACTTCGCCGAACTGCGTCCAAGAACCATCACCGGGCTTGCGATAATAAGTCTTGAGCGTGTTGTCGGTGTCAAAGCCCACGGCGAAGCGTGGATTGCCGTCATCGTCGAAATTGACTTGAGCGTATTTGCTGGTGCCACGCAGAACCAAGCTCTTTGTGCCTTTGACTAGGTCGAGCTTGTAGTAATTGCGCGGACGGAAAGCCTTGAACGGGTCAACGCCAACGCCGCTTTGGACTGGGTTGTCAGCCGCGATGATGACCTTATCGGGCTCATCGGTCAGTTCGCTTACAACGCTGAAGCTTTCCCGAATCGTGGTGAACTTGTTCTTTTCCAGATTGTAGGAATAGCTCAGATAATTGCGCGTATCGTCCTCGGGACCGCGTACATTCTCACGCACCTGCTGCCAGGCATTCCCATAAATAAGGTTGTCGGTGATCCAGCGCGCCCCGATGATCTCCATCGGGTCCGCGTTCAGGCGGCGAAGCGGTTTGCTGAGATCGTCGGTCTTGTAGACCTCAAGGATGTACTCGCCTTCGCGCGATTCCACTTTGTGAACCAGCAAATGCTTGCCATCGGGCGAGAGATCGACCGCGTTGACAACGTCACGCAGAGCCCAAACGTCGATTGGTACGGAGGATACGCCTTTGGCTTGCGCCTGGCTCTCAATCGGCGCGGCAGCGCTGATCCCGAGAACGGTGGCGCCGACAAGGACAGCCGCCGCTGAAGCTTTCAGAAATGTCATCGGGTGAAACCCTTCTTGCTGAATACAGTGAATGTGTCAGCAACGACGCCAGCCTCCATTCCAACGCCATCGCATCTGTATGTTAAATCAAAAAAGCGGCCTCTCAGCAAGAGCCAAGAGGCCGCCTTTTTTTTGCTAATTTCTGCGGTAATCGCTCTTAGAAGCGATACAGCAGCTGCATGAAGAACTCGCGACCATCAAAGTCGTACGGGTTCCCGATCGGAGTGTTCGAAATACCGAACACTTCGTTAGTGTCGACCAGTGGCGGATCGGTGTCGAAGATGTTCGTCACACCCGCAATCACGCGGAAGTCGCCATTATCCCAACGGATCGACGCGGTGTGCTCGAAATACTCTTCGAGGAAACCAACATCGCGGCAGAAGACACCGTCGCCGGCGACAACGCCGTCGACAACACCAGCGGCATCGCGCGAACCGCCACCAAGGCAGGTGTCGGAGAAGAAGCCGGTGAATTCACCCGCTTCGTTGTAACCGAACGCGTCCGAGAATTCGTCCAGGCCGTCCGGGTCCTGATCCATCGAACCGGTGTAGAAGGTCTGCCAGGTAAAGCGGAAGTCCTTCCAGTCAGCCGTAAAGGTTGCGCGTCCAGTCCAGCTCGGGAAGCTCGGTTCGCCTGCAAAGTCTTCCTGGGAGACATTGCCGTCATCATCAATGAACAGCGTCGAACGTTCGATCAGGTGGTTAGCGCGGAACTCAACCGCCAGATCGAAGAGTTCGCCGCCAACCGTCACGTCCTTAGAGAAGGTCGCGTTGAGGTCGATACCGCGAACGGATTCTTCGTTCAGGTTGATGAAGCCCGAGTTCACCTGGCTGATCAGGAAACGGTCAGCCGCCTGCGCGCTGACCTCAATACGATCGCAGAACGGGCTGCGATTGCCGTCGGTGCGGGTGTAGCAGTCGTTGATGATGAACTGCGTGCTCGGCTCGGTGATCGAGTCCTTCAGCTTGATGTCGTAATAGTTGAAGTTCAACGCAACGCCGAAGCCGCTCGGGAAGTTTTCTTCAAACGAGAAGCCCGTGGTAATCGAACGCGAAGTTTCGGGATCGATGTCGAGGCTGCCACCGGTAAAGATCTGCGCGCTCGTAAGCTGCACCGTGTTGGTGCCCGTGGCGTCGATACCGACAGCTGTCGGGTCACGACCTTCGCGGACGCAGTTTGCCAGCGTTTCCGGATCACGCTCATCGCGATCCGCCTGGTAGCCGCCCGCTGTCGAGTCAAACGCGTCTTCTGGAACCGCGCACGGGTCGAAGATGTTGTTGAAGCCCGACTGATCCTGAAGGAAGTTCTCACGCAGGTTCGGCGCGCGGAACGAGGTACCATAGCTGAACTTGACCAGCAGCGGCGAAACGGGACGCCAGCCGCCCTGGATCGAGAAGGTGGCGTTGGTGCCGTAGAACTCTTCGTCCGTCACACGGCCCGCAGCGCGCAGGTTGAGTTCCTCAACCAGCGTTTCGCCGGCCACCAGCGGAATGTCGACTTCGCCGTAGATCTCGCGGATCCACTTCGAACCCTCTGCACCACCGTCGGCGAAGAAGCCCCAGAACAGGCCGTTTGAAGCCACAGTGTCCGGCTGAGAGTCGATCGAGTCTTCGCGCCACTCCGCACCGAGCACGACCCCGACCGGACCAGCCGGCAGTTCGAACAGATCACCGGTTACGAAGCCGCTAAGGATCGCCTGCTCATACACGGTGTCGAACGAACGGATGCCGAACAGGTAATCACGCTCGGCCTGCGTGGCGAAGTCACCAATAACCGTAGTGTAGAGCGAGTCGACAAATAGGTTTACGGGGACACACGGCACGTCTCCGAGCGTCGGGTCGGCCAGGCTCGGATTGGCAAAGCTGCTGGTGTCGCAGGCGCCGCCAGCGAGCAACGGCGAGCTCGGCTGACTGTTGTAGTCATCCGCGATGCCGTCGCCGTTGTTGTCAACCACGCCGTCGCCGTCAAAGTCTGCGGTGGGGTCGATACCCAGAGCGACCGCGAGACGGTCTTCACGGATACCTTCACGCACCGAGGAGCTGTCCGAGCGGGAATAGACGCCCGACACTTCGAACGACCAGCTCGGGCCGATGAAGGGAAGGTCACCGCGAACACCCAGCACGCCGCGCCATTGCTCGATCGTGATGTCGGTGTTGTTCCGATCACCGCGCACCGACGGGATCGGACGGGCGGCGACCGAACCAATGCTCGGCAGAGCAAAAGCGCCGCCGGCAAAGGTGTCGAGACCGTTGAAGGCGTTGTCCTGCAAGCGGCAATCGATGCCGTCCGGGTTCGTGTCGATGTTACACGGGTTGAACTCGTTGGTCGCCGGGACCCACGGGAAGAACTGCGGCGTACCGTTGTTCTCGGTGGCGGTGTCAAAACGGCTGTAGGACGCTTCGAAGAACGGCGTGATGTTGGCTTCACCCGGGAAGGTGTACTCACCGTAAGCGAAGACGTTGTAGACTTCCTGCTTCGGAATGAAGGTCACGTCCTGCTCGACCGCGTTGGTGTTCAGCAAAGCGAAGTCGACATCGCGAATGCCGTCGCCATCCGCGTCCACCGGGAGACCGAAGGCGTTGGTCGATTCCGAGAAGCCCGGAATACCGGTGTTGCCCAGAACCGCATCGCCGTTGATATTGGTTACTCCGTAATCAACAGGATCAATATACACAAAGCCGACGCGGGTGGCGTCCGGCTGAATACGGCCAACCAGACCCTGAATTTTACAGGGTTGCTCGGACACGGTGATCGCACCGCCGCTGTCTTGCTGGACCTGCGCGGCCGAAGCCACGTCCGTCGGCAGGAAGTTGCCGTTCTGATCAACTTCATAATGCGTATTACAGCCCGAAAGGAAGTCGCGATCACTGCCCAAGACTTCGTCAACCCGGCGATATTCCGCGCCGATGCCGAACACACCGCGGTCGGTGTTAAAGCCCCAGGCGGCGCTGACGGTAAAGTCGTTGCCCGCGCCTTCTTGGTTGAGGTCGCCGTTGAACTGCAGCTCCAGACCGTCAAAGTCCTTGCGCAGAATGGCGTTCACAACACCGGCAACCGCGTCCGAACCGTAAACCGACGACGCGCCGTCGAGCAGCAGATCGTAGCGGTCGACCAGCGAGGCCGGGATCAGGTTAATCGACGGGTTCGAAGGCGCGCCTTCCACGCCCGACGGCGCGAGGCGACGGCCGTTGACGAGAACCAGGGTACGGTCGGCATCAAGACCACGCAGGTTGATCGTTTGCGAACCCGGGCCGTTATCGAGAACAAAGCCCTGGAAGGTCGCGTCGATCTGCGTACCCGATGCGGCTTCTGAACGCTGCAAGATCTGCGCGGGGTCGAACGCACCGATGGCTTGCTGGTTTTCCGTGCTGATAACCTGAAGGGGAGAGATCGACGAATAGGTGTCGCGCACAATGCGCGAGCCGGTCACCGTAATGCGGTCTCCACCAGCTTCTCCTGCGGCGCCGCTCGTGACCTCAACCTGCTCTTCCTCTTCTTCCTGCTCCTCGTCCGGCTGGTCCTGCGCGGCGACGGGGCCGGCAATCACAAACGCGATAGCCGACGCGGAAAAGGCAAGAGCCTTCAGCGAGTTCTTGTGAAATGTCTTCATGATTACTCCAGTTGCGACAACCGGAGCTTTCATCGCGCCAAAATCCCGGCCGTTCACCGAAGTGGTTTGCCAGGCCCCCTTTTTGGTATCGCGATTTAGCCCCTGCGATCCCGGTTTTGTGCAATAGGGTTATTTTGATGTCAAAGCGGCTCACCGCATTCCGCCACTTTTCATGAGCCTGTGGCGTTAATCCCACATACACAAATCGCTGTTTGGAGTTTTCTTCCAGAAACTGGGCTTAGACACGCAATAAAATGCGTCTTGCTTGAAACAAGACGCATATTGCATGACAAGGTGAAAAAAGTGTCGCGCAAACACCGCGCCCTTGATGGCGCGTCATAGAGTGCGGATCGCTGGCAGATTCGTCACTCATCGAGAGCCATTTGCAGTTCGCCATCGCCTTCGTCGATCTTGAGCGTTGATCCATCGACAACGCGACCTTCGAGCAGCATCTCAGCCAGCGGATCCTGCAGATAACGCTGCACCGCACGCTTCAAGGGCCGCGCGCCGTAAACGGGATCGTAGCCCACCCGGCCAAGCCAGCGCAGCGCGGCGTCGGTGAGGTCCAGCGTGATCTTGCGATCATCGAGCAGCTTTTGCACGCGCTTCACCTGGATACCCACAATCGGCGCCATGTGCTCCATCGCCAGACGGTGGAACAGGATGATCTCGTCCAGCCGGTTCAAGAATTCGGGGCGGAAATGCCCGCGCACCACATCCATCACCTGGTCTTCGACATCGGCGACCTTGCCGTCATCGGGAAGGTTGGCAAGATACTGGGAGCCCAGGTTCGAAGTGAGGATAATCAGCGTGTTGGAGAAATCGACCACGCGCCCCTGCCCGTCGGTCAACCGGCCATCGTCGAGCACCTGCAGCAGCACGTTGAAGACGTCGCCATGCGCTTTTTCGACCTCGTCGAACAGCACCACCTGATAGGGCCGGCGCCGCACGCTTTCGGTCAGCACCCCGCCCTCATCATAGCCAACATAACCCGGAGGCGCGCCGATCAGCCGCGCGACCGAATGCTTCTCCATAAACTCCGACATATCGATGCGCACCATCGCCTGATCATCGTCGAACAGGAACCCGGCGAGCGCCTTGGTCAGCTCGGTCTTGCCCACGCCGGTCGGCCCCAGGAACAGGAAAGAGCCCAGCGGGCGGCCCGGATCCTGTAGCCCGGCGCGCGCGCGGCGCACGGCTTTGGACACCGCCTCGATCGCAGGCTTTTGGCCGATGACGCGTTTGGATAGGATATTTTCCATATCGAGCAGCTTTTCGCGCTCACCCTCCATCATCTTGTCGATGGGGATGCCAGTCCAGCGGCTGACGACAGCGGCGATGTCTTCCTCGGTCACTTCCTCGCGCAAAAGCGCGTCATCGGTCAGGTCCTCCGCCTCTTCGAGCTGCTTTTCGAGCGCCGGGATCGTGCCGTAAGACAGCTCTCCCGCCTTGGCGAGATCGCCGGTGCGTTGCGCTTGCTCAAGCTCCAGCCGCGCGGCGTCGAGCTGTTCCTTGATCTTGCCCTCGGCCTCGATCTTGTCGCGCTCATTCTGCCAGCGCGTGGTGAGCTCGCTGCTCTCCTGCTCCACATTGGCGAGCTCTTCGCGCAGGGCGGACAGGCGCTCTTTGGAGGCGCCGTCATCCTCTTTTTCCAGCGCCGATTCCTCGATCTTGAGCTGGATGATCCGCCGATCAAGCGCTTCGATCTCTTCGGGCTTGGACTCAACCTCCATACGAATACGGCTCGCGGCCTCATCCATCAGGTCAATCGCCTTATCGGGGAGAAAGCGGTTCTGGATATAACGGTCCGACAGCCGCGCGGCGGCGACGATCGAGCCATCGGTGATGCGCACGCCGTGATGCAATTCGTACTTGTCCTTGATCCCGCGCAGGATGCTGATCGTGTCCTCAACGCTCGGCTCTTCAATGTAGACCGGCTGGAAACGGCGTTGGAGCGCGGGGTCCTTCTCGACATATTTCTGATATTCATCGAGCGTGGTCGCCCCGATGCAATGCAGTTCGCCGCGCGACAAAGCGGGCTTCAACAGGTTGGAGGCGTCCATCGAGCCCTCGCTCGCGCCCGCCCCGATCAGCGTGTGCATCTCGTCAATGAACAGGATGATGTTGCCATCGGCGTGGCGCACTTCGTCCAGGATCGATTTGAGGCGCTCTTCAAACTCACCGCGATATTTGGCGCCCGCGATCAGCGAACCCATGTCGAGGCTCATCAGCGTGCGGCCTTTAAGGCTGTCGGGCACGTCGCCATTGGCGATCCGCAGCGCGAGGCCTTCGGCAATCGCGGTCTTACCGGTTCCGGGTTCGCCGATTACGGCGGGGTTGTTTTTGGTGCGCCGCGCGAGGATCTGGATGGTGCGGCGGATTTCCTCATCGCGCCCGATGACCGGATCCAGCTTACCATCGCGTGCGGCCTGGGTGAGGTCGCGAGCGAACTTCTCCATCGCGTCATAGGTGCTTTCCGCGTTGGCGCTGTCCGCCTTCTTACCGCCGCGCAAATCTTCGATCGCGGAATTGAGGCTTTGGGCCGAAACCTTGGCCGCTTTCATCGCGTCGGCCGTCGCGCCCGGCGCCATGGCCAGCGCGGTGAGCATCCGCTCGACCGTCACATAGGCATCGCCCGCTTTCTCCGCGAGCGTCTCCGCGCTGTCGAGCACGCGCACCGCGTCGTTATCAAGGCCCGGCTGCGATTGCGCCCCGCCCCCGGTCACCACCGGTATTTTGCCAAGCGCCGCGTCCACCGCGCTGACCGCTGCGGGCGCGTCCCCTCCGGCGCGCTGGATCAGGCCAGCGGCCATGCCCTCCTCATCCTCCAGCAACGCCTTGAGAATATGCACCGGCGAAATGCGCTGGTGGTTCATCCGGATCGCAATGGTGAGCGAGGACTGGAGGAAGCCCTTCGCCCGGTCGGTAAACTTATCGAGATTCATGCCTGAAAAGACCCCTCATATGTGTTCCCATCCGATATGGTGTTGCCATTCTGCAACACAAGGCTCCGACGGCGCTTTTCTCTTGCTAGGTGTGTTACTCAACTAGGTGGGTTGGTCAAAGACATTTGCAAGCCGCGATACGCGCGCGCTTGACCTGCCCGCGCACACTCCGCAAGTGTTCGCGCAAACACTCTGAGGAGAGACCGCCCATGGCATGGCTCAAACGCGCCGGGTTCGGCTTTGTTATCGTACTGATCCTGGTTTTCATCACGCTCGCCACGTGGGAGCCGTTTATGGCAAGCCCGGCCTCGGCAGCGTCGGATAAGGCCTACCGCGCCGAAATCATCCGCGACGAATTCGGCGTCCCGCATATCTACGGCAAGACCGACGCTGACGTCGCCTTTGGCGTGGCGGTGGCGCACGCGGAGGATGATTTCTTTACCTTGCAAGACGTGGTCGCGATGTCGCGCGGGCGCTATGGCGCGATTGCGGGCGAGGACGGCGCGGTGCTCGATTACGCGTACCACCTACTCGACGCGCGCGGCACGGCGAGCCGCGAATTTCCGACCCTTCCGCAAGAGACGCGCGATCTTTTCGAGGCCTACGCGGCGGGTCTCAACCACTACGCTGCCAAGCACCCGGAGGAGGTGAAGCTCTCCAGTCTCTTTCCCGTGAACGGCGAAGACGTTGCGGCGGGCTTTGCGCTGCGCCAGCCGTTCTTTTTCGGCCTTGCCAATGTGATCGGGCCGCTGGTCGCGGGCGAAGAGCTGCGGCGCGAGTTTGGCCCGGACATTCCCGGCTTCCCACGCCCGCCTCTAGAAGTCGAGCCCGCTTATGAAGACTACCCGACAGCGGCCCAAAGCAACGCTAGCGCCGCTGTCCATCCTCTGCCCCTGCCAGGCAGCGAGGATGCTGGCCTGCTCGGCTCCAACGCCTTCGCCGTGGCGCCGGCCAAATCGGGCGGACCGACGACGCTGATTGCCAATTCGCACCAGCCGCTGCGAGGCGGCGTCGCGTGGTACGAATTCAGCGTTGAAAGCGAGGAAGGCTGGCACTTTACCGGCGCCAACTTCCCCGGATCGCCCTTCCCCTTTCTGGGCCATAACGAACATCTGGGCTGGACCAACACGGTGAACCGTCCGGACATGGCCGATGTCTACAAGCTGGAGATGGATGAAAGCGGCAAGCGCTATAAGCTCGACGGCGAATGGCGCGATCTGGAGAGCAAGACCGTCATCCTACCCGTGCGCATGGGGCCGGTGATCCTGCCAGTGTTCCAAACCGTGCATCGCAGCGTCCACGGCCCGGTGATCGAGAACGACAAGGGCTTTTTCGCGATCCGCTATGGCGGGATCGGCAAGCTGGACCAGCTCGATGCCTATTACCGGCTCAACAAGGCGACCAGCTTTGCCGAATGGGAAGAGCAGATCGCGCGTCTGGCGATCCCTTCCACCAACTTTGTCTACGCCGATGAGGCGGGGACAATCGCCTATGTCTACAACGCTGCGATCCCAAACCGGCCCGAAGATGTGGAGGCCAACTGGCGCGGCGTTCTCGATGGCTCGCGCTCCGATCTGATTTGGGAAGGGACGATCTCATACGATCGGCTGCCCAAGATCATCAATCCGGCCAGCGGCTGGGTCTACAACTCGAACAACGAGCCCTTCACCGCTGCGGGCGAAGGCAGCGATCTGGATCCGGCTGACTTTTCGCCCGTGCTGGGGATCGAGCGCAAGCAGACCAACCGATCGCGCCGCGCCTATAAGCTGTTAAGCGCGGCCGACCGGCTCGACCGCGAGGCGCTCAAAGCGATCAAATACGACACCGTCTATGAACGCGCGAGCTATGTCGACACGATGCTGAGCGCGTTGGAAGGGCTCCAAGGCGCCGGGCTGAACCCGGACGAGGCCAAGGCCCGCGATCTGCTTATCAACTGGGATCTCAATTCCGATGGCGAAGGCCCCGCCGACGCGCTCGCCTATCTGATGGTGCGCGATTTCATGGGCACCGAATATCAGAACAAGACCACCTATCCCGACATCGCCAAAGCCCTGAAGGCCGCGGTTGATCATCTCAACGAACACTTTGGGCGGATCGACCCGCCCATGGCCGAGCTGGTGCGCCTGCGGCAGGGTGAGGTGGACCTGCCGCTTGATGGCGGCTCGGACACTCTGCGCGCGGCGACCAATTGGACGGTGGAGGAAGACGGCCGGTTGAGCCTCAACCACGGCGACAGCTTCATTCAGTGGGTGGAGTGGCCTGCGCCGGGCTCTGAGGGCCAGCGCGTGTCCTCGCGCTCGATCCAGCCCTTTGGCCAGGCGACCACCCGTCCTGACAGCCCGCACTACACCGATCAGATGCAGCTCTACGTCGATCACGAGCTCAAACCCGTCCGCTTCTGGCGCGATGAGGTCGAGGCGAACGCCTTGCGGCGATATGTGGTTGAAGCGAACTGACACTGGTGTAAACAGCACCGCCAAGAGAGCCATCAGATCGGGCTTTCGAACCAGAATACCTCAAGGGAGAAATTGAATGTCTGTAGCCGGTACGTACAACACCACGGTCAAAAGCCCGATGGGCGACCAGAGCGGCACGCTCACCATCAACGACAACGGCGATGGCACGTTTTCGGGCAACATGGCCGGCGGCATGGGCGCGATGGACATTGCGAGCGGCACGATCGAAGGCAGCACCATCAAGTGGTCGATGGACATGACCGTTCCGATGCCGATGAAGCTGGACTGCGAGGCGACGATTGACGGCGACACGCTGACCGGCACGGTCAATGCGGGCGCGTTTGGCGCCATGCCGGTTTCGGGCACCCGCGCCTAAGCCCAGCTCTTAGACAAGACAAAGAGAGAGCCGCTGGAGCGTCGCGCTCCAGCGGCTCTTGCTTTGGGCCGCGTCGACAGGCCGGCGCGATGAGAAACCCGCACAATGTGGAATTCGCGCAGTGGGAATCCGCGCAGTGGGAATTCGCGCAGTGGGAATTCGCGCGATCAGGCCCCGTCGCCCCACATCACCCAGACAAAAGAGAGCGTCTCGGTCTGCGAAGCGTTCCAGAAGGTCACCGGGATGTTGGGCGGTGAAAGCACCATGTCGCCTTCTTTGGCGGTGAACGGGCGTCCGCCCATCTCGCCTTCCGCGCGGCCATTGATCACAACCACCATCCGCTTGAACGGCACGGCCAAAGTGGGCGCCTGGTCGCGGCCCAGCCCGGCGGGGACATGATAGATCGCGCTGCGAAAATCCTTGTCGTAATAGAGCGCGCTCCCCGGAGCCCCATGCACGACCCGCGTGTTCTGAAGGCCATGGGCGGTCACCTCAGGAGCGCCGCGGGTCCAGAAATGGAAGATGAGCGGCCGGATGGTCGCGTCGTAATCGGCCGGCTTTTCGTAGCCTTCGGTGAACAGGATATCGAGCGGGGTCAGCTTCGCCGAAGTTTCCGCGCCCATCGCGGTAAGCCCGCTCCACACCCCCTGGTCGAGCAGGTTGAGCGTCTCAATCCCGGCTTTGAAATAGAACATCGGGGCCTCATCAAAACCCTCGCGCAGCGTCACAGTGCGCTCGGCGCCCTCAGCGCGGGAGTTGACGGTCCAGCGCAGGCCATCCACTTCGATCCCGAAGGTGATGTCCTGGGCCAGCGGGTCGAGCTGGTAGTCCGCCGCGAACCGTTCGATGATGGGTGCGATGATCGTTTGCGCACCGGGTTCGCGGTTTTGCGCCGCCAGCGGGGCGGCGCCAAGCGTCCAGAGCGCGGCGGCGGCGATTGTGATGAGTCGATTGATTGCCATGTCTTGTGTCCTTTCCTAGATGGAACTTTGAAAGACCCACGACAGGAACCCGTTTCAATCGCCGATGAACGAAGCGCCGCGAGAAATGCCTGAAGCGCAGCGATCTGCGTTTCACGCTGCGCGAAACGCAGCCATTCCGGCGCGCCCTTTGGCGAGTTGGGCGCTGGCGATGGCAATGGGCGGAGTGTTCCTGGCGCTGGTGGGGGCAACCGGCAGCTATCGCTACGCGCTGGATTCGCGGCTTGCGCTGTGGCTGGGGCTGTGCGCGGTGGCGGGGATCATCGCGATCGTTGTCGAAACCGCGCTGGTGGGCGCCGGGCTGCGCTCGCGCAATCCGATCCTCTGGTGGGGGGCTCTGGCGCTGGCTTTGGGGGTGGCGATGATCCCGGTCATCTTCCTCGTCAACGCGACAGGCCAATCCTCTCCGATTGGCAATATCGGGGAGTTCGCGCGCAATTCGATCGCCATCAGCGCCGCGCTGACCGCCTTGCGGCTGGCTATCGGGCGGCTGCTCGCGCCCGGACCGGTGACCGAACCCGCCCCTAAACCTGCTCCTGCACCCACATCCACACGCGAGCCGATAGCCGCGCCAAGGCCTGCGCGTGAAGCCATGCCTCAGAGCCCGGTTGCAAGCGCCACACCGCCCGAAGCGCGCGCCCCCGCAATCCTGGAGCGATTGCCGTTGGCGCTGCAAGCGGCCGAAGTGAAAGCCCTCAATTCCGAAGGACACTATGTCCAGGTCTACACCAGCCTTGGACGCCATATGCTCTTGATGCGGCTCGGCGATGCGATCGCGCTGACGAGCGGGATAGACGGCTTGCAAGTGCACCGATCCTGGTGGGTGTCGCGCGACGCGGTGATCGACACACGCACGGCGTCTGGCAAGCTGGAATTGCAGATTGAGCCGGAAACGTGGGTTCCGGTCAGCCGCAGCTATCGCGCCGCCTGGCGGGCTGAAAGCTGACCGCAAAGACCCGCCCGACGTCTACGCAACGCCCAATTTTTCCAGTTCGCCTTCAATCAGCGCAAGCACCGCGTCGCACTTTGCCTCGCTAAGCGCGTCGGCGTGCGGCGGGCCCCAATCGCCCGCATCGTTATCAAAATAGTCGCCGCTGTGCCCTTCAAAGCGGGCACCAACAGCGCCCTCGGTCAAAATGCGAACGCCCTTGCCGGGATCGTTGCCTTCAATCCCAAAGCCCTGCGTCACCATTTTGGTGGCGAGCATCGAGCCGGGATTGACCGCGTAGAAGGACGGGCCCTGCGGGTGCTGCGCGGCCATCCGGCGCGACCACATGGTCAGCGCCAGCTTGCTTTGCGAGTAAGCGTTGAAAGCGTCAGCAATGGGTTCGGCACCGGTCAAATGCGCCGGGACGATCGACGCCTGCGCCGCGGACGACGTGCTCACCACCCGTGCTTCAGGCGCGAGATGATCCATCAGATGCCGCGTCAGGATGATCGGCGCGAAAGTGTTCACGAGATAGCGGATATCGTGCCCGGTCGGACCTGTGGCTGGCTGCGCATGGACGACCCCGGCGTTGTTAAGCAGCGCGTCGATCCGCTCGTTCTCACTCGCCACCGCCTTGGCCATAGCGACGACTTCCTCAGGACTGACGAGATCAGCGCGATAGGTCGCGATCGATGCGTCGGGAAGGGCAGCCACGATCTGTGCCTTGGCCGCTTCGAGCTTGTCCACGCTGCGGCCATGCAGCAACACGCGGTGCCCTTCGCCCGCCAGCGTCTGCGCCGCGCCAAGGCCGATGCCGTCGGTTGATCCGGTGATCAGGATGGTTTTCATGTCGGTCATTCCTTTGCGGGCGGAGCACTTGGCGGAGGGGACGGAGCGGGATCGAGACCCAGCAGAAGAGGATCGAGCGCGTCGGGATCCAGCTCAAACTTCATAAGAAGCGTGCGCTGATCGGCCGAGAAATTGTCGTCGCTGACGATGTAGAGAAAGGTGCGCCCTCCTTCGTTGCGCACCGCCAGCCCTTCGAAATTGTCCACGTTGAGCGGGGGAGCGAGGAACGCAATCGGCCGCTGCACTCCCGTGGAGCTGGATATCGCGCTGATCGCGGCGCGGTTGCCCGTCTGCGCGGTGTAGCTGCGAAACAGGACCACAAACCAGTCGGCGCGCAGTTGATCCGCATCGGTCGGCACCGCGTCTTGTTTGCTCGGGAGGTCGGTCGGCAGAGCGCGCAGCGCCCGCGACGGAGCCCCGATCGCGCCGACGCCGCAATTGGGCGATAGCGCAGCGGATCGACGCTCGGCGCAGGCAAAGAGCCGGGTTTCATCCCCGGCCAGGGTTTCAAGCCCGCTATTGTCTTCGAGCGGCGTTCCCAGAAACGCGCTCGGCTCCATCGCGGTCGGCTGAGCGGGGCTGGTAAGCGAGGCGTAACGCCACACGCGGTGATCGCGCTCAAACCCGACCAGCCAGCCGCCCTCGGCGCTGCGGGTCAGGCTCTCGCTGTCGCCCCGTTCCTTGCCGTTAAGCCTCTCGCCTTGAAGGCCCAGCAAATCGCCAACCGCAATATCGGTGATCCCGACCAGCCGCCCCGCCTCCTCGTCCGGTGTGATCCACACAAAGCGCGCGTCGTCGGTCAGCGCCAGCAAGCGCCCGCTTTCGGCGTGCCAGCGCAGCGCGGACAGGCCGCCAATATTCAGGCCCATGCGAGGAATATCGAGCCCACCGCGATAGGTGACCTTACCCAAGCGAACGAGCGCGGGGTCGTCCTCGGACAGCGGAACGGGCACAAGCTCGGTCCCATCGCGCGCAAAGGGCTGATGGACGTAGACATACCCGCCCACGAGGATCGCCGCGATGAGCAGCGGTCCCCACAAGGCGATGCGCCCAAGCATGGCTACCCCAGCTTATCCTTCAGGATCTGGTTGACGACCTGCGGGTTGGCCTTGCCCTTCATCGCTTTCATCGTCTGGCCAACAAAAAAGCCGAAGAGTTTGTCCTTGCCGCCCTTGTATTGCTCGACCTTGTCTTCGTTGTTCGCAAGGATTTCGTCGATGGCGGCTTCTATCGCGCCGGTGTCGGAGACCTGTTTGAGGCCTTCGGTGTCGGCGATTTCGTCGGGCTCGCGGCCGGCCTTAAGGACGATCTCAAAAATCTCTTTCGCCTGCCCGCCGCTGATCTCGCTATTGGCCTGCATCGCCAGGATAGCGGCCTGCCGCGCGGCGGTGGCGTGGCTGACATCGGCCTCATCGCCGATGGACTTGATGACACCCGGCGCCACCGAGAGCGCCCAGTTCGCAACCTGCGTGGCCACCTTTCCACGGCCTTTGCCGGTGGCGTCGGCGGTCGCTGTAAGGAGGCTTTCAAACCGCGCAAACGTCTCCACCTCAGCCGTCAGCTCGCGCGCGTTGTAGGGGGTGAGGCCCAGCTCTTCTTCATACCGCGTGCGCTTGGCATCGGGCAGTTCGGGCAGGCTGGCGCGGCACTCCTCTAGAAACGAGTCTTCGAGCACCAGCGGCAGCAGATCGGGATCGGGGAAGTAGCGATAATCGTGCGCGTCTTCCTTGCTCCGCATCGTGCGCGTGGTGCCGGTGGCAACGTCGAACAGGCGCGTTTCCTGATCGACACTGCCGCCGCTCTCGAGAACATCGACCTGGCGGTTGGCTTCGTACTCGATGACCTGCATGACGAAGCGCACTGAGTTGACGTTCTTGGTCTCAGTCCGCGTGCCGAATTCTTCGCCCGGTTTGCGCACCGAGACGTTGACGTCGGCGCGCATCGAGCCTTCTTCCATATTGCCGTCGCACGATCCGACATAGCGCAGGATCGAGCGCAGCTTGCGCACATAAGCCCCGGCTTCAGCCGGAGAGCGCATATCGGGCTTGGAGACGATCTCCATCAGCGCGACGCCCGAACGGTTGAGGTCAACATAGGACATGGTCGGGTGCTGGTCGTGCATCAGCTTGCCCGCGTCCTGCTCAACATGGATGCGCTCGATGCCGATGGTCTTGTCTTCGGGAATACCGGTCTTCTCGTCCTCTTCGATCAGTAGCGTGCCCTCGCCCACCAGCGGGTGGTAGAGCTGGCTGATCTGATAGCCCTGCGGCAGATCGGCGTAGAAGTAGTTCTTGCGATCAAACCGGCTCCACGCGTTGATCTGAGCCTCGATCGCCATGCCGGTGCGCACCGCCTGGCGGATGCACTCCTTGTTGGGCACGGGCAGCATGCCGGGCATCGCCGCATCGACGAGGGAGACTTGGCTGTTCGGCTCCGCGCCAAAGGCGGTGGCGGCGCCCGAAAAGAGCTTGGAGTTCGAGGTCACCTGCGCGTGAACCTCAAGGCCGATCACGACCTCCCATTCGCCGGTTGCGCCCTGGATGCGGTAGTCACTCATTGCTCGTTCTCGTCTTTGGGAAGGGGTTTTCCGGTTTCGCTGTCAAAGCGCGCTTCGCCCGCGTCGAT